>CACXCK010000116.1 GCA_902766135.1 uncultured Erysipelotrichaceae bacterium | reverse complement strand
TTTGCTTGGGCAGCTTTTGCTGCTTCTTCATAAACTTTTGTAGCAAACGCCATAGCTGTTTCTTGTAAAGCTTCTTTTTTAGTTTTAATATCATCGATATTATCTTTACTTAAAGCTTCATTTAATTCTTTAATTTGTTTTTCAGCTTTTTCTTTATCATCTTTGCTTACTTTATCACCTAAATCTTTTAGTGATTTTTCAGTTTGATTAATTAATTGTTCAGCTTCATTTCTAAGATCTGCTTCTTCTTTTCTCTTTTCATCTTTTTCTCTATTTTCTTCTGCTTCTTTAACCATTTTATCAATTTCTTCATCTGTTAAATTAGTTGAAGATGTAATAGTAATAGCTTGTTCTTTATTAGTTCCTAAGTCTTTAGCTTTAACATTAACAATACCATTAGCATCAATATCAAATGTTACTTCAATTTGAGGTATTCCTCTTGGTGCTGGTGGAATATTAGTAAGTTGGAAATTACCTAGGGTCTTATTATCAGCGGCCATCTTTCTTTCACCTTGTAAAACATGAATATCTACGGCAGGTTGATTATCTGCTGCTGTACTAAATACTTGACTCTTACTTGTTGGAATAGTTGTATTTCTTGGAATTAATACAGTCATAACGCCACCTAGAGTTTCAAGTCCTAAAGAAAGTGGTGTTACGTCTAAAAGTACTAAATCATCTACTTCACCAGTTAAAACTCCACCTTGAATACTTGCCCCCATTGCTACAACTTCATCTGGGTTAACACCTTTATGTGGCTCTTTACCAAGTTCTTTCTTAACTAGTTCTTGAATATATGGAATACGAGTTGATCCACCAACTAAAATAACTTCATCAATATCTTTATTAGATAATTTAGCATCTTTCATTGCCTTACGTACAGGTTCAAGTGTTGAATCAAATAAATCACGACATAAATCTTCAAATTTAGCCTTAGTTAACTCTACATCCAAGTGAAGAGGTCCATCACTATTTTGAGAAATAAATGGTAAGTTAATTTGTGTACTACTCATACCAGACAAATCTTTCTTAGCTTTTTCAGCTGCATCTTTAAGTCTTTGCATTGCCATAGCATCTTTTCTTAAATCAAGCTTATTTTCTTTCTCAAATGTATCAGCTAAATATTCAATAATTCTTTCATCAAAGTCATCTCCACCAAGTTTATTATTACCAGCAGTAGCCTTAACTTCAAATACACCATCACCTAATTCAAGTATAGATACATCAAATGTTCCTCCACCTAAGTCATATACTAATATTGTTTGCGTTTTATCTTGTTTATCAAGTCCATATGCAAGTGCAGCAGCAGTTGGTTCATTAATTATTCTTTCTACTTTAAGACCTGCAATCTTACCAGCATTCTTTGTAGCTTGTCTTTGAGCATCATTAAAGTATGCTGGTACTGTAATAACAGCCTCAGTTACTTTATCGCCTAAATAAGCCTCAGCATCAGTCTTTAACTTAGCTAAAATCTTAGCACTGATCTCTTCTGGTGTCCATTCCTTGCCATTTGCCTTAACTTTCTTACCACTACCCATCAATCTCTTAATAGACGCAATAGTATTTTCTGGATTAGTTACAGCTTGACGTTTTGCTCTATCACCAACAATAACTTCATCGCCTTTAAAAGCCACTACTGAAGGAGTAGTTCTTCCCCCTTCATCATTTGGAATAACTTGTGGTGTACCACCTTCCAAAACACTTACACAACTATTAGTTGTTCCTAAATCTATACCTATAATCTTTGCCATTTACAATCATTCCTTTCCTTTATCTTTTATTAACCTTGACCATGGCTGGTCTAATAACTTTATCTTTATACATATAACCCTTTTGCATAACATCAATAACAATGTTATCTTCATATTCTTCTACATTGTCAGTTAACACTGCATGCATCATGTTATCATCAAAAGGTTTATGTAAACATTCAATTTCTTTTACATCTTCTTTCTTTAACAATTCAACTAAATTACCATATATCATCTTAAAACCACTCAAGAATTTAGATAATTCATCTGATAAATTTGTGTCATCCATTCTTACAGCATGTTCAAAATTATCAAGAACTGGTAATAATTGAACTATTAAATGTTCTCCATCATATTTTAAGAACTTACTTCTTTCTTCATCATTTCTTCTAATAATATTTTGCATCTCCGCTGTAAGTCTTAAAATCTTATCATCTTTTTCTTTTATTGTTTCTAAAGCTGCAACTAACTCTTTACTAACTTTAGGTTCCTTAACTTTCTTTTCTTTTTTCTTAGTTTCTTCTTTTTTATCCATCTTTTTCCTCCTCATTAAGTTCTTTATTTAAGAACGATAATAATCCTACAACACGATCATATTCCATTCTCTTAGGACCTATAATCGCGATTGTTCCTTCACTACCATTCTTCTTATATGTTGTCTTAATAACTGTTACATTATCATCAAACTCACTATCAGAGCCAATATAAATATTAACACCATCATTTGTCTCAGTTGCATCGATTTTCTCAATCAAGTTTTGATCATCAAACTTACTAATTATTTTTCTTACTTCAGCCACATTATCATACTCAGGCTCTTCTAACAAATAATTTTTTCTACTTACATGCACTGTTTCACTTGCCTTTGAAGCAAAATCATTAAATGTCTTTGAAAATATCGAATATATTGCTTCATAAGCTTCAACTTTTTCAGCAATAATTGGTTTTATCTCATATTCAAGCCTTGTACTTACTTCATCAATAGGCGTTCCCACAAGCATTTTATTAATAATTTCGCATGTCTTAACTATTTCATTAATTGAAATATTAGGAGGTATCACAAACTGTTTATTTTGAACAACTCCTTCATTAGTACATACAAGAGCCACTATTTTATTATTTTGAAGAGGAATAATACTTACTTGTTGTAAAGTATTCTCACCACTATTCTTACCCAAAATAATACTTGTATAATTAGCAATCTCACTAATAATCTCAACTGTCGCTGAAATAGAATCACTTAAAGATAACTCTTGATTCCTAAATATTGTCTGTAACTTCATAGCATCATTACTAGATAATTCTTTTGGCTTCATCAAGTTTACAACATAATATTTATATCCTGCTTCACTAGGTATCCTTCCTGAAGATATATGATTCTTCTCTAAATATCCTAATTCCTCCAAATAAGCCATTTCATTTCTAATAGTTGCTGAAGAACATTTAAGCTTCTTACATAACGACTTACTCCCGACCGGCTTAGCCGTTTTAATATAACTTTCAACAATTTCTTTTAAAAGTCTCGATTGTCTATCATTCATAGCAGCACCTCTTTTAGCACTCTCTTAACTAAAATGCTACCAGTATTATAATATGCAAATTAGCACTTGTCAATACCATTTGCTAATTATTTTTAAAAATAAAAGTACCCACTTAATAGGTACATGTTTTAGTCCCATCAGAATTATAAGTTACTGTTATTTCTTTTGTAGTTGCAATATTTTCTTGCGTCTCAGGATTATATAATTCCTCTTCTTTTATTAATCCTTTACTTAACAAATCAGAGACCTTAACCATTACAACTGGTCTATCATCAGGATCAGTAATATCAGCATAAACACATGCCGCTTTCTCTAATCTATTTTTAAATAATGTAATTTGTTTTTCTTGCTCTGTTTCCAAAGTTCTCGTCATATTACTAACAATAACTGTTCCAATAATACTAAGTAATGCTATTGTTATTAATAATTCCATCAATGTAAATCCTTTTTTCACTTAACCTCATCCTTCTTTCTAAAATGAAATAATAAATAAATAATAATAGATAATATAACAACCCCATAAAAGCTTATACTCCTAAGAAGAACCATTCCTGAAGCTGCTAGACTCCTACCATACAAATACTCATTTGCAAGCAAAAGTAAATTCTCACTTACAACTACTCCCCCAGGAAAAGGCATAAAATCACTTCCTAAACATACGCATGCTTGAAATGCAATAAGTAATAACACACTGTGTTCATGAAGCCCAAAAGAGCAATATATAAAATAACTAACAACCAAGATACTTAGCCTTTGCATGAGTAATATAAAATACGATTCAACTAAAACACCTGGATGCCGCCTTGTAAAATCAGCTACATCTTGATACTCCTTAATAACCTCATTTAATTCTTTTTCTTTTGCTTCGGCCTTTTTATAATGTACTTTTTTCATTAACCACAAAGAAGCCTTAAGTAATATATACATTACCCTTTTTGAATAAACAAGGACAATAAACAAAATAACAACTAAAACGGTGGTTACATAACCAAGGACTACAAGCCAATAAAACCATCCGCCAAAAGATAATAAAATATCTTTATAAAGAATAAAACCAATCGTTGCTAAAGTAAGTAATGCAATTTTATATATCAAAGTATTTAACAATATCACAACACTATTAACACGATAAGGAATACCATCCCGACTCATTTCCATCATCATTACCGGTTGTCCACCCATACTACTTGGTGTAATTGCTGAAAAATAAGTCTCCGTCGCCACATAACCAAAAGCATTATACCAAGGCACTTTATAACCAAGTTTACCAAGCAATCTTTTTAAATATAAACTTTCAAAAAAAGCCCACGAAAACATAGCCAAAATTCCAAGTACAATATATAAAGGATTACAATATTGTAAAGAATTTATTAACTCTTCCAAAGAATACTTCTTAAAAACAAAAAAATAAGTTGCAAAAATAAGGAATAAAAAGAATAAAGCATAAAAAACATATTTTTTAATCTTCATGAGCATCTCTCCTATTATTTATAATAACACAATTCCACAAAAAAAGCGAAGTTATTTAACTTCACTTTAAGAAAATACATGTTCTAACAAAACTTCTGTTTCAAAATCATAATCTTGATTATCGAATGTTTCATCTTCCATATACTCATATACTAAATAATAAGTATACTCTCCATCCGGTGTTATAACTGGATTAGTAAAAACATTTTCATTTACATTAAATTTTACTTTATCTAAAGAAATAGTACCATTTTTTAATTCTCCCTCATATAGGCGTTCTAATTCCCCTTCAAAAGTCAACACATCATTTTTAGAAACAACAACGTCATCTACTAAAGTAACCTCTTCATTACGATACAAATAATTATTACCAGTATCACCAGTTCTATATAAAGTAACCTTCAAATGATTTAATAATTCATTTGGAACACTAGCTTTCAACTTTAATTCATATATTCCATCACCATCTTCTAATGGTCTAATAACAAACATTTGAATACCTTTATATCCAGGATAAATATCAAAACCAATATCTTTAGTTTTAAAAGCACTTTCACCAATAAGATCTACTTTTCCCTTTAAAGCATCTCTTGCTTCCTTAGCAAATACATTATTCTTATTTAAGGTCTTAGCACTATAAAGAGTAAATACTCCTCCAATTAGCACCACTAAGGCACAAATAATAATCCATAACGTTTTTTCTTTTTTTTCTGACATACAAATCATCCTATTCTATAAATATTATTATACATGCTTTTCTTAAATAGTTCAACTAATTTTCTAAAAGTGCCTGCAATTTATCCTTCTCTTCCTGTAATTTCTTTCGATCTAAATCAACTATATTCTTAGGTGCTTTATTAACATAATTCTCATTTGCTAATAACTTTTCTCTTCGCATAATAGATTCCTTTAAAGAATTAATTTGAATTTCTTTAGCCACTTTGTCTGCTTCACTTTCAACTTTCTCAAAGAAAATCTGGGCTTTTACTCTTGTTGAAAAAACCTTATAAGCTTTCATTCCTAAAGGCTCTTTAACAATATTATCTTTTATCTTTAATAACTTAACAATCAAATCATTATCATCTTCAGTATCAAACATTACTTTCATTTCCTTAGTAATATTATTTTCAGCCTTAACATTTCTAAAACTCTTAACAAATTCGATTTGATCATCTACTATTCTTTCTTCTGCTTCAAATATATATTTTTTACTATACTTAGGATACTCACTAATCATAATACTTGTCTGATCCTTAACTGGTAACAATCCATATATTTCTTCTGTTACAAATGGCATAAATGGATGCAACATTTTTAAAATCCCAGTTAAAACATAACATAATACACTTTTCGTACTAGTAGTTTCTAATGAATACTTAGCCATCTCAATATAATAATCACAGAAATAACTCCATGTAAAATCATATATTAACTTTCCAGCATTATGAAACTCATACCTATCCATAAACTTCTTAACATCTTTTAAAGTATGATTAAATTTAGACATAATCCATTTATCTTCAGGTTTTAATATACTTAAATCAATACTATCTATTTCACTAATATTAGAAAGGACAAATCTTGCTGCATTCCATATCTTATTAACAAAATTCCAAGTTGCCTTAATCTTTTCTTCGTCAAAACGCATATCTGTTCCAGGTGCTACATCCGTTGCAAGATAATATCTTAAACTATCTGCCCCATATAAACGTACCATATCAAAGGGATCTATTCCATTACCTAAACTCTTACTAAACTTTCTTCCTTGTTTATCACGAATTAAACCATGTATCAAACAATCTTTAAATGGTCTTTCTCCAAGTAACTTCTCTCCTTGGAAAGTCATTCTATTAACCCAAAATGGAATAATATCATAACCCGTAACCAAACAACTATTTGGATAGTACTTTTGAAGTAACTTAGTATTATCAGGCCAACCTAAAGTAGCAAAAGGCCATAAAGCACTACTAAACCAAGTATCTAACACATCTTCATCTTGTACCCAGCCATCACCTTTAGGTGCTTCCATTCCAACATATATCTCATCACCCTTATACCAAGCAGGAATTCTATGTCCCCACCAAAGTTGTCTTGATATACACCAATCATATGTAATTTCCATCCAGTGATTCATTGTCTTTTCATAACGAGATGGTACAAAATGCACTTTCGTATCCTTATTCTTTTGTAACTC
Organism: uncultured Erysipelotrichaceae bacterium; assembly: GCA_902766135.1. Classification (GTDB taxonomy): domain Bacteria; phylum Bacillota_I; class Bacilli_A; order RF39; family UBA660; genus Ventrenecus. The sequence goes on along the minus strand of CACXCK010000116.1, from coordinate 2,113 downwards.
TAAAACATTATCAGCAAGGCCTCTCATCTTTACAAACCATTGCTTCTTAATCATTGGTTCAATCATAACGCCGGTTCTCTCAGAATGCCCTACTTCATGCGTTATTGGTTCAATACTAAGCATCAGTCCCGCGTCACTCAAATCCTTAATAACTAATTCTCTACATGCTTCTCTTGACAACCCTTGATACTTTTTAGGAACATTTTCATTCATTGTTGCATCATCATTTAAAATACAAATTCTTTCTAAATTATGACGTAGACCAACCTCAAAGTCATTAGGGTCATGTGCAGGTGTAATCTTAACAACTCCTGTTCCCTTTTCCATATCAGCATGCTCATCTGTTATAACAGGTATTACTTTATCCATTAGTGGTAACACTACATTCTTACCAACGTACCTTTTATATCTTTCATCTGCCTCATTAACCGCTACGGCAGTATCACCAAAAAGCGTCTCAGGACGAGTTGTTGCAACATCTAAATACTCATCACTATCTTCTAATTTATACTTAATATGATAAAATGCACTTTCTACTGTTTTATAAACAACTTCTTCTGTAGATAAAGCCGTCTTTGCTTCTGGGTCCCAGTTAATAATTTTCTCACCACGATATATTAAGCCTTCATTATAATAATCAACAAATACTTTTCTAACAGCCTTAGATAACCCATCATCTAAAGTAAATCTTTCCTTACTATAATCTAGTGCAATACCAAGCTTTGCCCATTGTTTCCTTATAATATTGCCATGCTCATGAGTCCAGTCCCAACAAGCTTCCAAAAACTTCTCACGTCCATATTCATACTTGTTAATTCCTTTATCTTTTAATCTCTTAACAACCTTAGCTTCAGTTGCAATAGCCGCGTGATCCATACCAGGAAGCCATAAACAATCATAACCATTCATCTTCTTATAACGAATAATAATATCTTGTAAAGTAACGTCCCAAGCATGCCCTAAATGTAATACACCAGTGACATTAGGAGGAGGAAGTACTATTGCATAAGCATCCTTTTTAGAATCCTCATCGCACTTAAAATAATCATTCTTTAACCAATATTCATACTTATCTTTTTCAACTTCATTAAAATCATACTTTTTACTTAATTCTTTCATTGTTTCACCCTTTTACTTTTTTTATCTTCTCTTTCTATTATTTTTCCATATATTAGGCTTGATATAACAGCATTAGGAACAATCCCATGTTCTAAACAATTATATTCCGTATAAATTCCATCTTTCTTATAAAAGACTCGATACTTCCAATTAATTACTTCAGAAGACACACTATTCCTTTCAAACGTTTCAAGTTGTAAATAATTAACATCATCAGGCACATAAATATTAAATAAATGTTCATCTAGATCATTTCTTTCAAACACAAGCATCCCAAGTTCTGCCAAAGAAATGGGATCCCCAAATGTCTTAACAACATAGCCATTCTTTACAACAGCAAACATTTGGGCATTAAAGAAACTTTTTCCATCATCTATAACTTGTTTATCCATCATAGCCCTCCTAACAAAAAAGATGATACCCAAAGGAGTCATAATAGACGGTACCATCCTTAATTTAACTTAATCTTGATAAGGAAGAATTCTCCCATAAACTCCATTGCAACCTTCCTAACTTATTTCTGTTTCCTTTCACCATTCAGAAACTCTCTAAAAGAACATCATTAGTACTCCTCAACTTCAACGTTACCCATATTTTATCACACTTTTATAATTAATCAAGATATTTTATTATGAAGTCATATCTACTTCGTATGGATTAGATGCTGTTCCATCTCCTCCAGAAATAAACTTAGTGCCTGGTTTTAGGGAAATTGACGGACGGACGCCGTCAGTACCGTGCACGCTGTCGTTGATCAAACTACCCGTAATGTACACGTACATCTCATCAGCATGGTAGTTGACGAAACCGCTAGGCGTCGAAGACCAGTAATAAGCCCCGGTTTTGTTTGCTGTATAATTACCTATTAAACTATGTTCTGCTGCTGTTAATAGCCCAACTGGGTATGTTAAAGCACTATTTCCTTTTTCTGTGTCACTAACTGTGAACGCATCTCTTTTATCTGAACATTTTAAATAATAAACGTTAAATTTTA
>CACXCK010000115.1 GCA_902766135.1 uncultured Erysipelotrichaceae bacterium | reverse complement strand
GGCGGTGGCTTCTCCGGAGGTGGCGGAGGCCACAGCTTCTAAACAACAACTTGACATAATTTAATTAAAAAAAAATAGAATAATCACAGATTATGTTAAAATATAATACAAGATAGGTGATATTATGACAATTAATGAACACGACATAAACCAGTTGCTTAGTCACTACAAAAAGAGTTTAAATAATTATTTACATCAAATAAATGCAAAATATGAACAAACATGGATATCTTTAAAATGCCAATATCAAATTAATAAAATGCATGAATTATTAAACCAAGACATTATTAAAATTGAAAATGATTATTCCTTATGGCGTTCAAACTTCATAAGAGAAAATAACATTATTGATAATGAAATAATGCCACCTCTTGTTACAAATGGTAAATATTATAATGATAACAAAATACATATACACCCTCTTGTATGTACAAGTTCAGATGAATTATTTACAACTTGTGAAGAACTTATATTTTTTGAATTAATGAAAGTATTCATAAACCCAGAACCAATGGATGAAAGAAAAAATCATTCTTTAAAAAATATTAATAATTATATAACAGATGGCCTTACTGCATACTGTATGTCAGAAATAAATGAAATTAGTAGTGAACAATATAAAATTCCTTCTAAATATGAAGCTAATTTAGAATACATTAAGACTATTTTTAGTGCTTTAATTGATAATCAACAAAAAGATGGTTTAAAGTATGAATTAATGTTTAAAGGCTCAATGGAACAAATAATTAGCTACACAACTAATAGTTATCAAAATTCGGTTGAAATCTATAAAGATTTCAAAAGCAAATATCCAACCGGTATTATTCCAAAAGGAGAAATCTTAAGACTTACTAAAGAACCAGAAACAAAAGCTGGTTACTTATCATCATTACTATATGCAATAATAATTATAATTGCTGGTATCATTGTGGCGATATTAATGAGGTAAAAAGTGAACATAGACAAATTAAATCCTTCTTCCTACAGTATTGAGGAATATGAATTGATTAAAAAGGAAATAGAATCTCTAAAAAACACTGAGTACCAAAATATTCAAAATCAATATTTTGGTGATGAAGAATATCTTTTTTATGAAAAAATAATTAAAAAATATATAAATGAATTGATTCCTTTGCTTTTAAAGGAGTATGAAGAGGTTCTTGATAACAATCAAATAGAAAAAAATAAAACTTTAGGTAATAGAGTATCAATTATAAAAAAAGACTCAAATTATTATAAAAAAACAGCCGGATATTGCTTCAATCAAGAAAAAGTTTTTTTAATACCATCATTTTTTCAAAATGAAGATATAATATCAAAATTGGTTAACATCAAAGGAATACTTATTCATGAAATTCATCATATGTTAACTACGTGCAAAACTAATAACAGAATAAATATTAATTATAAAGATAATATTATAACTGGTAGCATGGGAAATTATATGGATGAAGGAATAGTAGAACTATCATCAATTATTTTTGCAAATAAATACAATCTTCCTTACATAAAAAGCGTTAGTTATCATAAGAATACTATATTCATAGATAACATAATGAAAGCATTAAAAATAAATAAAATAACGGACTTATGGAACAAAAGTTACATCGACATATTGAGTAACGATGTTTTTGCTAAGAACATAATTGCAGAATATGAAAGAATGGAAAAAGAGTTTATTATTAAAAAATTTCAAAAAAAACTAAATCCTAATTTAAATCAAGCCCAAAAAGAAATAAATACAGAGGAAAAAAAGAGATAGTTGAAATAGTTAGCAACTATCTTTTTTTTTTACTTTATGCTATAATACCCGCGTCAGGAGTGATACTATGGATACTACAATAGCTGCAATATCAACAAATAATATAGGGGTTGGTGCTATAAATATAGTAAGAGTAAGTGGCGATGAAGCTATAAATATTGTCAGTAAAATATTTACTAATAAGAATCTAATTGATGCCCCATCACATACCATCCACTATGGCTTTATTAAAGAAAATGATGAAATAATAGATGAAGTATTAGTAATGCTTATGCGTGGCCCAAAAACTTATACAAGAGAAGATATAGTAGAAATAAATTGTCATGGAGGATATGATACAACTAATAAAATATTAGAATTATTACTTACTAATGGCGCTGTTTTAGCGGAACCCGGAGAATTTACTAAAAGGGCCTTCCTAAATGGTCGTATTAATCTAATGGAAGCTGAAAGCGTAGAAGATTTAATCGAAGCTAAAACTGAAAGCGCTCGTAAGATGGCTTTAAATGGTCTAAGCGGCAAAACTACAAACATGATTTCTAATTTAAGAGAAAAAATGGTTTCCCTCCTTGCTAATATCGAAGTTAACATTGACTATCCAGAATACACTGATGAATTACAAATAACTAAGGAGAATATTACACCGGTTCTATCAGAAATTCGCACAGAACTTCAAAACATAATAAAAGAATCAGTTAACAGTAGATATATCAAAGAGGGTATTAATATTGCTATTATTGGTCGTCCAAATGTTGGTAAATCATCATTACTAAATACCTTAATAGAAGAAGATAAAGCAATCGTTACAGAT
>CACXCK010000114.1 GCA_902766135.1 uncultured Erysipelotrichaceae bacterium | reverse complement strand
GGCATATACATATTTTCCTTTTTGAATGCTCTCATGAGCTTTAATTATATTTAGTTCTTCTGGGCTCGCATGATATAAATACTTGGGAACATAAGTTAGTATATAGCTATCTTTGCCTAAAATCTTTTTTATTTCTTCATAGCTTAAGCCTTTATTTTTTAGCTCTTTTACTCTTTCCTCGATAGGAATAATTCTTTTTACTGATTCGCTGTAATCTTGTATTGCTTTACTTAGAATAGCATTATCAATTGTTTCGGATTTTAAATTTGTTATTATCATATTTTCAACTGCCTTTCAAAGTTGTCTAAAGATATAAAAAAGCACATTTAGTATGCTTTTTTAGTTTAATTTTAGTCTAAATACTTTATTTCTTATTGTTAGAAGAACTTCAATATTATTACTGCCGTTAAGTTCTTCTGGTACTTCTAGAACCCAAGATTCATCATTTTCTTTAGGTGTTAAATCTTTGATTGACGTTATTTTGTCTTGGTTTAAAAAATTATATTTTACTGTAATAAAGTCTTCGGCAAATTTTCTACTTCCTTTACGGACGTAGTAATATGTAGAATATTGATCAATTGTGATATTTTTCTTTAATACTAGTAATGTCTTACCACTTGAAGCACTTATTTTGTTTTTTAACTCTTGGCACTTATTATTATAACAGTCTTTATAGCTATATTCATAACTCTTTGTAATTTGAGAATTCTCTATTTGAACCTGACTCATTTTCAAACGCGTATCAGATAAAACTGCATACTTACCCTTTTCAACTTCTTTGACATTAATTGGATTGAATGCTTTATCGTAGTTTAGTTGAACAGTCTTGTATATAGGGGTTATACTTCCTATCTCATATGTAAGTGTATCTAATATTTTTAAAGTTATTTGTTTGTTAACAAGTTCTTCAGGTATTTCATATGTTAGCACATATATTCCTTCTTCATCTGGGTATATTATGGTGTCTCTTGAGTATGCTTTGCCTAGTTCTGGAAAATTAGACGTCTTATCCAGAGTCATTTTAATTCTTCTTTTTGCTACTTCAATTTGAAAATTATCGTTGTCTAAGGATGAGGCTTCGATGCCATTATTTTTTATTTTAACTGAGATAGCTAATAGGTAATTTCCCGCTTTGTTAGTAATTCCATTGCTATTTAAATTAGTTAAAATAGAATCTTCAACACTAACAATTAAGTGATTATGACTGATTTTTTGGGTTGCTCGGTAGGTTCTATTAAAGACGCCAAAATGGAAGTACACCATGACAACAATTAATAATACTATTAAACTTGATAGAGATATAAAAATAAACTTGTTTTCTAGTACGTAGTACTTAAATTCTCTTATAAATCTTCTTAATGTTCTTTTGTATTTGTAAGCATCTTTACCAATTACTAATTCAAACTCTTCATTATCTATATCAGTTATTTCTAGATCTTTAACATCTGATTCAAAATTAAATTTTTTTATATCAAAGCCTATTCCTCTTAGCAGTGAATATATCAAGAAAAAGAAAGAAGGCAAATAGAAAATAACTGCCAAGTCACTATAAAGTCTAATACTTTGTGTATTAATTGATGCGTCTTCTATACCACCTAGGATACTGTAACAAACCGTAAATACAATTATTAATAAAATGTTGTAGCCTGTTAAAAAGGCGTAAAACTTTGTTTTCTTTCCTTTTTGACGCATTAGAAAGTAAATAGCGAGTGATATCAGTATAGCCACAACTGCTGCTAAATACATTAAAACATTTAAATATGTGCCAGCAATATTTGTCTCGTTTGTAAAATAATTTGCTGCTACATACCCTCTTAAAAAGCTAGTTATTGCCCCTGTTCTCCATGTTAAATAGGCGATTGGAATGGCTAATAATAAGTGAATAAGTTTAAAATGTTTAATTAAAAAAGCATAAGGTTTTTTTAGTACCATTTTAGTCATTCCTCTCTATTAAATTGATTATATCAGATTATAATTAAAAATTCTACATTAAAAAAGGAAAATGCTTGCTATTTTCCTGAACTTGGATTTACAAGGATTTGTCCTTCATTTAAGTATATTGTTCCATTTCTTCGGAGAACTTCTTCTTTGGATATTTGAAATACCTTAGATACCGTGTCTAAAGTATCGCCATCTTTAGTAATGTAGTAGCTATAACCACTTTTAGGAATTAGTAATTCTTGACCTGGATAAATATAATTTTCCATTTCAATTCCATTAATACTCGCTAGTAATTCTGGATGAATGTTATATTTTCTTCCAATTGCATATAAAGTGTCACCTTTTTCAATAGTATAGTAATTATAATAGTTCTCTTTATTGTTAGGCACTATTAAATGATTAATTTTATAATCTTTAAACATTTTATCACTTCCTAGTGATACTTTATGCTTATCTTTCAAATTGGTTCTATTAGTTTGCAAAGATGATATTATCTTTGTTAAAATTCCATTCAAAGTTTTCTACTAGTGGTTTAGAGCCATGTTCATCATCATAGTAGTATAGTTTATTTTTGATAAAATAGTAGACAGAGTTACTGTATTTTCTGGCAATTAAATCTATTTTTTCATCTGTTAATCTTTTTTTGTTTCCTTCTGTTTCTTCATATAAATAGCCATCAATAGTTATGAATTCTTTTCTATTTACCCCGTAAAAGGTGAGGCTTTGATATAACAATTTATTCATTGTGGTTGACTCCCAGCCTCTTTGATACGTCATTTCCTCTACTCTATTCATTTCTTTTTTGGCAATGTTTATTTCCCATTCTTTTTGTTCATGTTTATCAATGATATATATTTTATCATCATAAACACCTAGAATAGCACTATCAAAGTAAATGGTCTCGGGGAGAATCCAATTCTCTATTTTTTCACTGTTCATATCTAATAATAGTACGCTATTAAAATAGTATTCACTTTCATAATTTGGAATCCAAAGTGTACTGTTAACTTGTGTTATTAGCGATGGAGAATATATATCTTTGTTAAATATTTTAATCTCTTTTTTTTCTTTCAGTCTTTCAAAACCACGGTAATTCCATATATAAATATCGTTATTAAGAGGGGCATATATATTCATATTGTGATATTTTTCAATATGTGATGATTCTGGTTCTCGGTAATTAATCATTTCTTTCATTTCTTTACTTACAATATGAAAAGAAATTTGTTCTTCTTTATAACATAAAGGATTAAAATCTTTATTTTTGGCCTTTAGGATAATACATGTTTCACTATCTGTTTGAAATTCAAGAATACTATTTATACTTTTCTTCTTGTAGTTTTCTTTGCCTTCAATAATAAAGTTATAATTATTATTGCCTTTGTTAATAGTTAGCGAGTAATAATTATCATTATCAGTGTATTGTTCCCTTATTTGATAATCTTCAATCTTGTAAGTAATTTCATAATCCTTGTTACTAAAAATGTTAATAATTATTAACAATATTATAATTGGTGTAATTAAACTAACTATATTTAATAGTTTAGGATTAATCGTTTTTAGTTTTTTGGCCATATTTTTTCTTTTCTCTCATCATAAAGTCAGAAATAACGGTTTCAATCTCTATTAAGGCTTTTTTAGATAAATTAGATATTACTACTGTCTCTTTAATTGTGTCTATAACAATTTTCCCCCATATTATACCTTGATATATTTGCATATCATTATACATGTCTGGAGTAATGCTGCTTAATGAATAACCAAATATTAGTCTTTTTTGTCCGATTAATACTCTTTTATCTGTTAAGGCCACGACTGCTGTTTGAAAAAAGTCTAGGGGACTGTCATTTTTTTGACCGGCAAAAGCATAGCTTACCGTTTCATTTGGATTAATATGCATATCAACAATATTGGCATTTTGAAATATTCGCCATGCAACAGTTCCAGGATACTTTCTTTTGAATCTCTTAGCTAAATCATAACAATTCATAATTTCACTCCTCATGTTTTAATTATAACACGAATGTTTTACTTAGTAAATTAATTAGATTTCAAAAAAAGAAGTATATGTTTTTATACTTCTTTAGTATTACCTGTAAATGTCCATCCTGCTACTTTTTTATCTTTACTCCAGATAATTTCCTCATTTTCGCTCGTACCATATTCTTTAGTAGCTTTTATTCTTGCACCTGTAGTTGTACGATAGCATGTATTTCCGGATAATTTATAACCTGTTGGGCATAGATATCCTTTAAATGTTGTAGTACCATCTATGATGCAGCGTTTTCCTTCTAATCTTGCAGATGAATTAGCACAGTAATAGTATCCTTCATTAGTAGTCTTTTTGTAGCATATTGTACTTGAACCACTACCTTTTTTTGTATAACCTTCTTTACAAGAATAATAAATTTTGCTTTCTATTTGGGTTGCTTTTACAGTTCGTACGCATTTATTATCGCTTGTTAGAGTGTAATTAGAGGCACAGTAAGGAATACTTATTTCTTTTTTAGTTGCTTTTGTGTATTTTATACATCTAGTTGATGTACCTGTTCCTTTTTTGGTGTATCCTGTTGGACATAAATATGTAGTTTTTATATTACGATATTTAGGCTCTGTTGTTTTGTAGCACTCTGATTCATCTGAACTTAATTGATAGCTTGATGAAGAACAATATCTTCTTTCATAGTTTTTGGAATAGTGACGGCATAAGTTACCTTTTATTTCGTCACCAGCATCACAGACACTTTGGTATTTTTTGATATAAACTTTATAGACTATTTGGCCATTTGTTTTTTCATAATCATATTCATATTTTTTCTTATCTGTATCCTTTGGATCATAACTAGCACTATAAGTCTTTTTACCATCAAACAACCAATCACTTAATTCTTTTTTGGCTGTGTATGTTATGTAGCAAGAGTTTGTATTAGAGTCTTTATTACCTTCAGTACATTTGACAGAATATTTAGTTGTTTGGTAACACTTGCCATTTCTTAGTGTGCCTTTTGAACAGTATGCTTCTTCATTAGTTGAATATGGCGTTGTTTCTTGGAGACAATTAGTTCCGATAAGTGTAGAGCCACTAGGACAAGTGTAGTCATATTTCTTTTTATAGTTTGCTTCGGTTTCTTTAATACAATTTGTTCCTTCTAAAACATAGTCTGTGCTACATTTGTAGCTTTCAGGTGTTGTCTCAATTATTGGATCTATATATTCGTAATTGTAGCCTTGATATTTGTAACGAGCACTTGTATTAATAGTAGGAGTAGTTCTATATATTGGTCTTGCAGTGGTTGTTTTAACTTCTTGTGAAGCTTGGCAGTGAGTTCCATCTAAGGTGTAGCCATCTGGACAAGTGTATTCATATTTGTTTGTTGTATTTCTTTTTAATTCGTAAAGAATTGTTTTTTCTTTTGTGTTGGCTTCGGTTTCATCTTCTTTATACTCTACGTCATAATTGGCATTTTTAGCTTCCCCATTACATGTTAAGTATACGCCTAGGTCATATAGGTCGTCTTCACTTTCTTTTTTAGTTAGGGATACGTAGCTATAATCTTTATTACAGCTTTCCGCTTTGCCTTTTAATTCTTGAATTAGGTTAGCCTCCATCATATCGCCAAGAGTCATCTCTACTCTTTCACCGTTTTCAACTGGACGGTGGTTTTTTACTTTATAATAGACGTAAGCTGTTTGTCTCATACGTTCAATTGTTTCATCAAAATAGTTCTTAGAGCCTATATTTCTGATTTTAACAATGATGAAAATTACAAAGAAAGCTATTAATAAAACAATGAAAAACTTAACAAGGATGGATATCCAGTCAGCTTTAATACCATAAGTTACTTTCTCTTCTTTAGTTTCTTTTAAAACTTCTTTTTTTATTTCTTCAGCTGTTTCCCTTTTAAATTCTTCGTTATTATCTAAATCATGGTGGTTCTTTTTACTGCTTTTAGTACTCTTTTCATCATCATCGTACATACAAATCTCCCCTTTATGCCTTGATTAGTTGTATCATACACCATGTTTGTTGAAAAAGCAAGGTATTTATGGTATAATTAACTCGCGGGGCAGTAATGGTTTCGACAGCAATTACTGGTTTGGATGGCAAGTAGTAGGCATACTTTAAATGCAAAAATTAAAATTAAATGACGAAGATTATTCGTTCTCTTCTTTTGCTCCAGTAGCAGCCTAGTTTAAGGTATAGGAAGGCTTTGTTATACTTTATCTTATTGGGTATATCAGGGTTCATTTAAATAAGATATATAAAGGAATTGCTTCTAGTTCTTTTATGAATTTAATAGAAGATCGTTATTATAATTGGTGAGTTGGATCCGGTTATAATAATTAAATCTAATTCCAACTAAACTTGTAGATATTCAGATTAAGTGTTGTTTGGACAGGGGTTCAACTCCCCTCTGCTCCACCATTATATTAGGGATAATCAATTCTTTTTGAAGAGTTGTTTTTTTATGATATATTAATAGTATATTTGTCTTATTTTCAAGGAGGATATTATGAGTATTATTAATGAAAAAGATATTTTATTAAGAGCCAGTAAGAAAGCAAATGATTATTTTTTCCATTTTATTTCAATTATGAATCTTGACACTTCTATATTTAGCTATATCAAGAATATTCAATTACGAATCGGAAATGTTACTTATCATGCGTGGGCAGAATACGACATCAATAATAATATAATAATTGTAGATAAAGCTTTTTTAAAATCTTGTATTAATGAATTAAAATTAAAGCCGATGTATATAAGTAGAATAGTTGATTTAGTAGCCCGAACGATAGTTCATGAGATGGTTCATTCCACTCGCGTTATTTTAGTTAATAATGGTTTATATTATTTGAATGTGCAAGAAAAGATGGATGTTTTAAATAATAGTTTAAAACACGATTTCTTTAAATATCGCATGTTATTGTCAGATATGTTTAGAGATAATTTGGCCTTGGACTTAGATGTTTATGTACCTATTAGCTTAAAGGAACATAAAGATGGTAGTTATACAGTTCTTACTTACAATAGAAAAACAAAGGATTATGATATATTTGAAAAACAATTTTTTAAAACTAAAACTACTGATGATTTAAAAGATTCTTATAAACACAAAATTAAAGAGATAGAACCTGGTGATGAATTAAGAATGATTCTTCATAGTATTGGTAAGGAGTTAAATGATCCTACACAAAATCACCAAGTTAGTAAAATAATAATGTCAGACATTAATATAAATAGTAAGGCAATTGAAAAAAATACTCTACTTCTTGCTTCTAGTTATTACCATCCTTATTCCGAGAAAGATATTTTTTATGGGGTTAAATCAGCTAAAGATATAAAAAAATTACGCGATGATGTATTTGATCATCTTAATTATGCTGAAGATTTTGAGGAGTGTATTACGGAAACTATGGCTGACTTGATGTATTATTCTAGAAATGATGATTTTTTTGATTTTGATAAGGTTTCTAAAGTAATAAGTGATGAGTCAATGGTTGAAACATATGTGAAATTATCATTATATTTAATAAAAAAAGTTGGTATTGATTTTATTACATCATTTTTAATGTCTTCCTCACACGAAATGGTTGGTGATTATTTGGAAAATGTTTTTGGTGAAGAATATGATAAGTTATTGTTAAACTTTAGTGAAATTTATAATAATGAAACTGCTGGGCTTCCTGTTAAACAAGAATTTATTAATAATGTTTATAATATTATTAATAAAAAAACAGAGGTTAAAAAAATGTAAATGTAATTTTAGACTATATTTTTCAATAGTCTTTTTTTATTTTTTTGAGTAACTATTTGTTTTTTATTCTTTTTATGTTATTATTTACTTAAGTATAGTAGTAGAGGTTTGTATGGATATTAGTGAAAGATTTGTAACTAGTAATAAGGATATTATTAATTATATTTGGAATATAGTAAATGAGTATTCTTTTAAAGATAATAATGATACTTTTAATATTCGTATGACATTCTATGATATGAACTATCAAAGTACTACAGTAATTAGTTTTAGTAATTCTGCAAATTTATTACATGAGCTTCCTAATCATTTTAAAACGCCAGGAATGATGTCTCAGGAATTAATATGTTCTTTTATAGAACAATTGTTACAAATGGATTATTCTGTGGCTAAATTATCAAATGATGATTTAACGATTGTTTTATCTTTTTTTAAGAAAGATGCAAATGAAGATAAAAAGACACTGAATGTTTTGATGAGTTTTCCAACGGTTAGTGATTATTCTTTGCTACATGATGAGTATTTAAATACTATGCTTGATAGATTTCCTACTATATTAGAGCCTCTATTGTCTATTAAAGAAGGCAATAATATAAGGAAAAAATTTGAGCAAGAACAATTTGTATTTTCTTTAAATTGTTTTGAACTTAAGAGAATTATTGAATTATTAGATGATGATGATTTAAGAGTTCTTCTTACAAAATTACCTTATAATAAGTATGCTTATTTAAAAGATAGATATCTTCTAGATTACAATACATTTAGGCTATCCAAAAAGAAAGTAATCTAGTTGCTTTTTAAAGTATTTTTTAGTACTATATAAATAGAAAGGAGTTCTGTTGATGAAAAAAGGTATTGTGTTTTTAGTAGCGTCTTTATTACTTCTTAGTGCTTGTGGAAAAAAGGAAGTTGTTTGTTCTGGAAAGATTGAGGAAGATGGTAAGACTTATGAAGTTCGAATTACCGGTACATTAGATAATAATAAGGTTTCAGCTGTAAAAGCATCTATGATATTTGGTGATACGGAAACTGCTGATCAATTCTGTAGTATTATGTCTTTAGCTAATTCATTCGCTGAAGATGATAGTAAAAAAATTGATTATAAATGTGATGGAACTACACTTACAATAGAAAACTATCAAAATATGGCAGATTCTGAAGATGAGTCACCTATTGGAAAAACTAAAGAAGAATTTATAGAACTAATGACTAAAGATTCTGATGATAAAGTTACTTGTAATTAAAAATAAGAATGTCTAAGACATTCTTTTTTATTTATTTTTCTTTAAATAGACAAGCATTGAGGCTAAAAGGATAACTATTAATGATGCTATTACAATATATACTACAATACTATTATTTTTAGTTTCTATTGGTTCATAATTACCATTCATAATGTCACCGACGACATCATATCTTACGTTTGCTTCATAGGCGTTTTCAATAGATAAAATGATTCCTTGTCTATCTTTTTCTTCGAAACCAGAATAGAAT
>CACXCK010000113.1 GCA_902766135.1 uncultured Erysipelotrichaceae bacterium | reverse complement strand
TGCGTGTGAATGGGATGCAATTGATGGTTGTGTAGAGAAAGAATCTTCTGATGATTCAAGTGGTGGTAGTGGAAGTAGTAGTGATCCAGTAGATTCTGGAGATAATTATGATGTAACGCCACAGAGTGTTTGTGTTAGTCCTTCTTATCGTAGGCCTATGCGTTTTGTTGGGTGGATACTTGGGGTTATTCGGTATTTAGTCCCATTAGTTATTATTGTGCTTGGTGCATTTGATTTTTATAAGAGCATGGCTAGTAGTGATGCTGAAAAGGGTTCTAAAGCTTCTATTAAGAGTCTTGTTGTTAGAGTAGGGGCCGGTGTATTTATATTCTTATTACCGGGAATTATAGAATTTATTTTAGGATTTGTTAGTACTTGGAATAGTGGTAACCCTGAATATGATTACAGTAGGTCATGGGCTTGTTGTGGGGAATGTATATTTAATTCTAACTGTGATGTCAGTGGAGATACATCTAGTTATTGTAAATAGGAAAGAGGTAAAATTATGAAAAAAATGTTTGGTATTTGTTTAGTGCTATTATCTTGTTTTATGGTAGTTAAAGTTAGTGCTGCTGAGTACTATTATTATACGAGTGTAGTTGATAATGAAAGAGTCTTTAGATTGTGTGAAGATAACGATAATAACTGTGTTTTATATACTGATACGGAAATTCGTGATATGGGGGGTTATTTTGAACCAAATAAAGTAATCATGGGACCTGGACTGATTTATAATTTTCGTGATATTGCTACACCTGATACTACAATTGGGCCTGGATATGTTACACCTAGCGATGGTGAAACTACAAAAAAGGAAACAAAAGCACCTGCAACAGATACATGCGAAAGATTAAAAGAACCATTAATGTTTTTGGGACATATAGTTACAATCTTTAAGATATTGATTCCTATTTTATTAATTGTTTTTGGTATTATGGATTTCTTTAAAGCTGTAACGGCTGGTAAAGATGATGAAATTAAGAAGTCTACTAAAACTTTTGGATTGCGTATTTTGGCTGGTGTTGTAATATTTTTCTTACCGACTATTGTAAGTTTTATATTTTCTTTGATAGATTCTTGGGGAGAATTTGAAGGAGACTTTAATGCATGTCAGAAGTGTGTATTTAGAGTTTCTCAATGTAAGTAGGTGAAGAAAAGTGAGAAATGTAAAAAAACTATTTCTGTTTGTTCTTCTTATGATGCTTCCAGCTTTAGTTAATGCAGCTAATAGAATAAGCTGTACATATGATATTAAAGGGGCTAATGGAAGCGTTGGGACTTTAAATATTTCTGTTGATGATTCTTTTAATCTTAATGCGTCTGGTTCTGGTAGTATGGCTGATTCACATTATTCATTTGATTCATCAATGAATTATAATCATTATTTGAATACGGAAAGCGGTGTTCTTGAGTGTGGTGTAGTAAGAGAACTTTATATGGCACTTTCTGGAACAAATAGATATAAGATATGTTATTCAGAATCTAATTGTGATCGTGGTGGTAATAAATATACACTTTCATTATCAAGTAGTTCTAGTAGTTCTGATTCTAAAGATGATGATTCTAGTGAGGCTACTAACAACAGTGGTAGCCAAGCAAGTAATAATGGTGGAAGTGGTTCTTCTAATAATTCTTGTAATCCGACAAGTGGTCTTGGACCAACTTTAATATTTATTGGACATATTGTTAGGATTGCT
This sequence comes from uncultured Erysipelotrichaceae bacterium, assembly GCA_902766135.1. Classification (GTDB taxonomy): domain Bacteria; phylum Bacillota_I; class Bacilli_A; order RF39; family UBA660; genus Ventrenecus. The sequence continues at coordinate 518 of CACXCK010000113.1, read as the reverse complement.
AAAATACTTATTCCACTTGTTATAATTGTTATGGGAATTATGGATTTCTTTAGGGCAATTACTGCTGGAAAAGATGATGAAATTAAAAAATCTACTAAATCTTTTGTCTGGAGACTTGTGGCAGGAGTTGTTATATTCTTCTTGCCAGCACTTATTTCTTTAGTGTTTAGTTGGATTCCTGAGTGGGAAGGATATGATGGTTCATTTCAACAGTGTTTTAAATGTGTTTGGGATGTTGGTAGTTGTAAGTAAATAACTGAGTAATCAGTTATTTTTTCGTATACATATTGATATTTTTTTGGTATAATCATTATGGGTAAGTGATGTTATATGAAGAAATTAATAACGATAATGTTTGTATTTCTATTATCATTTGGAATGTTTGTTACACCAGTAGTTGCCGAAGTTTTAAATAATGATTTAGTAGCTGTTAGAACTGATGATGAAGATGATGAGGATTTAGAGGAAGAAGAAGACTTCGAAGAAGATGAAGATTCTGATGAAGATGAAGATTCTGA
>CACXCK010000112.1 GCA_902766135.1 uncultured Erysipelotrichaceae bacterium | reverse complement strand
TTAATAAGACGCCAATCGGCCTCCATTATATTATTAGGCTTCATGTGTACTTCCACAATCCATACATGTTAAAACATTCTTTTTCTCTACCAAAGTGCCTCCACAGTTTGGACACTTTTCTTCCACAGGTTTATCCCAAGAAGCAAACTTACATTTAGGATAATGATTACATCCGTAGAATACTTTTCCTCTTTTTGTTTTTTTCTCGACAATCATCCCATCACATTTAGGACAAGGCATTACTTCAACTATCTTTTTCTCTTCTTTTTTTACATATTTGCAATTTGGATAATTGCTACAAGCTGTAAATTCTCCGTACTTACCCTTTCTTATAACTAAAGGACTTCCACATTCCGGACAAGCTTCACCTGTCTCTTTTGCTTCCTTCTTTTCCATTGTTTTAAAAGCATCTTCAACCATTGGTTCGAACTTATCCCAGAATTCTCTTAGTACCTTAACATTATCTTTATTATGAGTTGCAATATCATCCAAATCTGTCTCCATCTGAGCTGTATACTCTACATTTACAATATGACTAAAACACTCTTGTAACTTATCTGTTATTTCAAAACCAACCTCTGTTGGAACAAGTTTCTTATCTTCAACAACAATATATTTTCTTTCTTTTAAAACACTTATTGTTGGTGCATAGGTACTAGGTCTTCCTATTCCTAAACTTTCCATTTCTTTAATTAAAGAACCTTCTGTAAATCTTGGTTCAGGTTTTGTAAAATGTTGTTCTTTCTCTTCTTTAATAGACTCTACTTTCGTATTTAACTTACTACTTAAATCAGGAAGTTCATTATCATTTTGTTCTTCTAAAGAACTATATACTTTCAAATATCCATCAAATACTTTTTGAGAACCAGTTGCCTTAAACTCATAACCGTTATTAGTAAGTATTACACTTGTATTTTTAAACTTAGCCCCAGCCATCATTGATGATAAAGCTCTTTTATAAATTAGATTATATAACTTGTATTCATCGTTTGTTAGATAACTCTTTAAAGATTCTGGTGTTCGATAAATAGACGTTGGTCTAATACCTTCGTGAGCATCTTGAATATTTTCTTTTTTCTTAGATACTTTAACACTTCCTACATATTCTTTGCCATAAGTATTCTCAATATACTTTTTAGTCTCTGCTACAAATTCAGGACTTACTCTTTCTGAATCTGTACGCATATAAGTAATTAAACCAACGCTTCCTTCACTGGTTTCTACACCTTCATATAACTTCTGGGCTATTTTCATTGTCTTACTAGAAGGAAAACCTAATTTACTAGAAGCAAGTTGTTGCATCGTTGTTGTTTTAAATATTGGCTTACTATTTCTAGTCGTTTCTTTTGTTTCGATATTACTAAGTAAATATTCTTTATCTAAAGATGCTAATATATTATCTGCATCACTTTCCGTTTTAATCTCAATCTTCTTATTATTATATTTTTCTAAATTAGCATCAAACCCATCAAATATAGCTTTAATTGTCCAATATTCTTCTGGAATAAAAGCCTCTATTTCTCTTTCCCTATCAACAATCAACTTTAAGGCTACACTTTGTACTCTTCCAGCACTAGTCCCACCAGTTTTTCTTTGCATTAACTTACTTAATCTAAATCCTATCATTCGATCTAGTATTCTTCTTGTTTCTTGACTTCTAACTAGTGGTTCATCTATCTTTCTTGGATTTTTTAAAGCATCTAAAATAACATTCTTAGTTATCTCATTAAATGTTACTCTAACATAATCACTATCTTTTAATTTTAAAGCTTCTTTTAAATGCCAAGATATTGCTTCCCCTTCACGGTCTGGGTCAGTAGCAAGTATAACTTCTGAAGCATTTTTAACTTCACTTTTTAATTCACTTATTAATTTTTTCTTACCAGCAATAGGCACATAACTTGCCTCAAAATCATTATCTACATCTACCCCAAGCCCAAACTTACCAGTTGTTGCCAAATCCATAATATGCCCTTTACTAGACAACACTTTATAATCACTACCTAAAAATCCCGCGATCGTCTTACTTTTATGAGGGGATTCC
>CACXCK010000111.1 GCA_902766135.1 uncultured Erysipelotrichaceae bacterium | reverse complement strand
TGACGACCAACTGCATCAATTTCATCAATAAATATTAAACATGGAGCATTTCTCTTAGCTTCCTTAAACATATCTCTTACACGACTGGCTCCAACACCTACGAATAACTCAACAAAATCGGATCCACTTATATAATAGAATGGCACATTTGCTTCTCCTGCCACAGCCTTAGCAAGCAAAGTTTTACCAGTTCCAGGAGGCCCAACTAACAAAACACCTTTAGGTATTCTAGCCCCTAATTTTTGAAACTTTTTAGGATTCTTTAAAAAATCAATTAACTCACTTACCTCTTCTTTTTCTTCCTTTAAGCCAGCAACATCAGTAAATCTAACCTTACCACCATCTTGACTTAATTTTGCTCTACTTCTTCCAAAATCCATAGATCCTTTATTAGAATTACTCATCTTAGTAAAAATATAAAAAGATCCACCAAGAATTAGAACAATAGGTAAAATATTAATAACAATATATAACCAAGATACTTTACCAGGATCAGGTTTAGTCTCATATAATTTCAAATCATGTTCTTTTGCATATGAAGTAATACTAGATAATTCTTCTTCAACCATTGAAGCCTGAAAACTTTCATTATCTTTATAATCTTCTAATTTACCATTAACATAATATATACCTTCCTCTTGACTAGGAGTAATGGTAATCTCTGTAACTTTATTATCACCCATATTCTTCAAAAGTTCTCCTGTAGTCATTTCATGGGTAATTACACTTCCCATATTTAATACCATTAGAACACCAAATATTACTAAAATAAGAATTAAATACGGAAACATATTTTTAGCTGCATTTTGATTTTTCTTTTTCATCTACTTATCAATTCCTTTCACGTACCTGAATATTATATCATAGTTTCCATCTTTATGTGTATCATATTTTGATTTTATAACACCAGGCAACCAAATAACTTCACCACGACTATCAACAACAACTGGCACTTTATCTTTTTGAACCCCTAAAATCTTCTTATCAATTAAAATATCTTTAACTTTCTTACTTCCGTTCAAATTCTTAACTTCCATCTTCATACCAGGTTCTCTAGCTTTAACATACAAAGGCAGTTGAAGACTTTTAGAGTTTAGTCTTATTTCATAATTACTATTATCATTTGCCTCATTAACTCTTATAATTTCATATCCATTATTTAAAATGGTTCTATCTCCTAGTTTTATGCAATACTTATCAATTACTTTGTTTAATGTAATATAAAACTTTAAAGAGTTATTATATAAAACATATCCTCCAGGTAAATCTAACTTTGAAGAATTACCCTTAATGAATTTGTTAACTAATCTAATATGTTTATCTTGAACCAATGATAACTTATCACCATAATTTCTTTTAAAATACATTCGTAACAACTTAATTTGTTCTTCCAAAGTAAGATTATTATATTTCTTTTTATTAACTATATTATCTAAAACAATTTCTTCATATTTTTTCTCTATATACAAATCTATTAACTTCTCACCATTCAATAACTCTGTTTGATATTTTAAAAATTTACTTATATAACTCTTCTCTTCGCTTTGAATCAATGGAAGAATACTATGTCTTATTCTATTCCTTAAATGAGAGTTAAGCCCATTTGTTTCATCTTCCTGATAAGGGACATTATTACTTTCTAAATAGTCATAAATATCCTTTTTAGAAACTTCAATTAAAGGTCTTACTATTTCCATCCCATCCCAATTACTTAACTTCTTGATGCCAGCATATCCTTCCAAAGTACTCCCCCTAAGAATTCTCATAATAATACTTTCAACTAAATCATCCCCATGATGAGCTGTCATCAAACACTTGGCAGAAGTTTTATTATAAATGTTTCTAAAAAAAGAATACCTTTTTTCCCTAGCTTCCTCTTCACTAAAACTATTATTTTTATAAGAATCAATATGCATAACATAATATGTAAGTCCTAAATCACTAACATACTTAGAAACAAAATCTTCTTCTTTTTTATTATTAGGCCTTATTCCATGATTAACATGACAAATAATAATATTAATATGATGCTTAACCTTAGTTAATAAATCTAATAAACACATTGAATCAGGGCCACCAGATAATCCTAAAATAACAGTATCATTATCACCTAAATAACTATTTAAATAATCAATAACTCTATCCATAATATCTCCTAAAAGTAATACTATTTTACTTCATAAGCAAAACTATTGCAACAAAAAAATTAACACTCTATAGTCTAAAGTGCTAATTCTTCATTTTAAGTAAAGATTCCATAATTGGCCTTAAATCTCCATCCAATACTTTATCTACATTACTGGTTTCATAATTACTTCTTAAATCTTTAATAAGCTTATAAGGTTCTAACACATAATTACGAATTTGACTTCCAAAATCAATATTTGCATTTTCACCCTTTAATTTACTAATTTCTTCTTCCTTTTTATCGAGTTCTAACTGATATAATTTATTCTTAAGAATATGCATAGCTTGTTCTTTATTCTGTAATTGGCTTCTTTCATTCTGACACGTAACGACTATTTTAGTAGGCAAATGCGTTATTCTAACAGCCGAATTAGAAGTATTAACAGATTGTCCTCCAGCTCCACTAGAATGATATACATCAATCTTTAAATCAGTATCTTTAATTTCAACAGAAACATCTTTATTATATTCAGGTGTCACAGATACAGAAGCAAAAGAAGTATGCCTTCTAGCACCAGCATCAAAAGGCGATATTCTAACCAAGCGATGAACTCCCCTTTCTCCCTTAAAATAGCCATATGGATAATACCCCTTTATATACAAAGTTACACTTTTAATACCTGCCTCATCACCCTTTTGTTCATCTAGTACTTCATAACTATAATCATTCTTATCACAAAACATCTCATACATTCTAAGAAGCATTGAAGCCCAATCACAAGACTCTGTTCCACCAGCCCCAGGATGAATCTCCAAATAACAATTTAAATCATCATATTCTCCTGAAAGTAACACCTTTATTTCCAATTCATCTAACAATTTTTCAATTTTCGTCACTTCCAAAGAAACCTCATCAACTACCTCTAAATCATCAAAACTCAACAATTCTATTGCATCGCTAATCATTCTCTTAATATTATAATAATCATCTAGCTTCTTTTTTAAATTAGATAACTTTTGCTGTATATCATTTGCTTTTCTAACATCATTCCAAAAACCATCTAATTTAGTCTCACCCTCTAATAAAGAAATCTCTCTACTAAGCCCAGTAGTGTCAAAGACTCCTCCCAATATCTTCTAACCTATTTCTAAAACCTTCCAATTTATTAATTAAATCATTTTTCATATCTATACCTCTCTATACATAAAACAATTTCTTTCATGCGAATTAATAACTCCAATTGCTTGCAAAAATGAATAGATAATTACACTCCCTACAAACTTCATTCCTCTTCTTTGCAAATCAATAGATATCTTATCTGACAACCAATTAGAAGTTCTATCAACTTCATATAAAATATTCCCATCACTAAATGTAGAAATATAATTATAAAACGACCCGAACTCCAAAACAATTTGTTCAAAAACACTAGCATTATGAATACTAGCTAAAATTTTTCTTCTATTTCGAATAATTCCTTTATCATTTAATAACCTCGTAACATCTTCATTACTATAATTAACTATCTTCAAAATATCGAAATTATCATACGCAAGGCGAAAATTTTCTCGCTTATTCAAAATACATTCCCAAGAAAGCCCAGCCTGAAACGATTCCAATAATAACATTTCAAACAAATACTTATCATCAACTTTTAATATTCCCCATTCATTATCATGATAACTAACATATAACGGGTTATTTAAATTACACCAAGAACATCTACTTTTCATAAGCCTCTTTTATTTTTTTACAATACTCATCAATCTTTTGACAAACATAATCATCATTCTTATCTTTAGGATCAACAAGTTCTAAATTAATAGTTTCCTTATCAATACCAATTTCATGCTTTAAATTATTAATACATCTCATCGTTCCAGCACCACTACAACAAGCAAAAAAAGAAAGATCTTTACACTTTAAATCATTATCTCTAATAAAAGTGCGTAAAGGGGGTGTAAAAGTTCCAGCCCACACAGGTGTACCAAGTATTACTAAGTCATATTTATCTTTATCAAACTTATATTCATTTAACTCTGGAGACTCTTTCATCACCGCACTTTTACCACCCCAATAAAACTTCTTAAATCCTTTATCTGGATAAGCATTTAATACCGACAAAGGAAGTATATCAGAATCGAGCTTTTCAGCTATTTTACGCGCAACATAATCGACATTCCCCGTAAGAGAATAATAAACAATAATTGATTTCATGCGTCCTCCCTAATTAATAAATAGTTTTATCTTCTTTTTGACTAAACTTATTAAAAGTATCTATAGTCTCCTCTCTATCTAAACACTCTAATTTAAGTACATCCATATTAGTACTATTATTCATATTCTTAATATAATCATATATAAAGTCATCCCTAAATCCTATATTATCAGCATCTTCTTTTGTATTACCATAATAAACTTTCTGAATATTAGCCCATATAATAGCAGATAAACACATTGGACAAGGATAACAACTAGTATACAATTCACACCCACTTAAATCATATGAATTAATAGATGCACAAGCATCTCTAATAGCCATCACTTCCGCATGGGCAGTTGGATCATTATTAGCAAGAACATGGTTAGACCCACGCCCAATAATTACGCCATCTTTTACAATACATGCTCCAAAAGGCCCACCAGCATTACTTATTAAATTATTATCAGCAAGTTCCTTTGCTACTTTCATAAACTCATGCATACAAACACCTCTTATAAATTATATCATACCAAAAAAAGAAATCATTGTTCTAAAACAAAGAAAGACATAATTTGACAACACTTATAACACCATAAAACAAACAATCACTTTTTTATCCAATATCTCCGTGTCAAAAACTTTTCACCACAATCCTCATTTTCTAATTTGTTTTCTAAGATACCTCCATTTGATTCAATAATTTTGTATGATCCTATATTATCATCATCACATGTAATTAAAACCCTTGCTTCCTCAATAAAACTCTTGCTTTTATCTAAACCAAGTTTTAATAATTTTTTACCATAACCCATATTCCAATATTTTGGATTAATAGCATATCCTATATGGCCACCATACCTAATTAAGTTTTCGGTGAGTCTAATTCTAATATGTATTACTCCAATAAATTTATCATCATCAACAGCAAAATAATCATATGAAGGAACAAAATAAGATGGTAATTTTGATTGATCTCTATTATCTTTAAACTTTTGAACCACATCAACCTCATCAGGATTCATAAACATCATATCATGTGTCTTAATATTTCCTAGTTCAATTTGTTTTAAAGATTCAATATAAGCTTCTTTATATTGATCCAAATATTTCCTATCAGCTTCAATTAATTTCAACATGAGAATCACTTCCATAACTAATTATAACACAAAAAGTAAAACTTATATACAGACAATAAAAACAGACAAAAAAAGATTTTTAACAAGAAAAAAAAAGCCCGTAAAACGGACTTTCCAATATATATTATCTTTTACTAAATTAGTGGTTCTTTATTTATAGGGCTTTCTGCCGATTTTGTAGCCTACGTGTAGTCTACACAGAAATAATTAATTGGGGCTTAATAGCTCTTAACAAGATTTTTCTATTTCTAATTACAACTTCCATTGTTGGAAATAATATACTTTTTTATAATTTGCTTTTTTGGACAATAAATTTTTATAGTCCAATTTTTTTGCATTTTTTGGACTATGGATTTTTACAGTCTAATTTTTCTTGTTTTTTTGGACTACAAATTTTTATAGTCCCAATTTTATTCAAACAATGAAATATATTTATCAAATACAATTATTTGGTTTCTACTATAACCTGTAGTCTCACTTACAATCCTATTTTTTATTAAATTATTTACAATATTATTATAAGTAGATGATTTTAGTCCTGATAATTCATAAAGTTTTTTTCTGCTAATTTTTGGTTCGTTATAAAGAACATCTATTATTTTTAAAATATTATCAGGTTTCCCTGGTAAATTTATTACCTCCCTATTCATTAGATTAGTAAATTCAACCACTCTTTCAAATTTAACTCTGGCATTTCTTGAAGTTTCAATTGTAGCCTCAAGAAAAAATTTAATCCAAGAAATCATATCATTATTTGTTCTAACACGACTAAGAAAATCATAATATGCATTTTTGTTTTTCTCAATATAGTCAGATATATAAAAATATGGCTTATTAATTAATCCTCTGCTCATTAAATATAATGGTATTATTATTCTTCCGGTTCTCCCATTACCATCTAAAAATGGATGAATAGATTCAAATTGATAATGAATAATTGCTATTTTTATAAGATCTGGTGTATTAATTTTTAAATTATTTATAAATTTTTCTAAATCAGACAAGCACTCAGATACTATAGATGGAATTGGAGGTACATAAACAGCGTTACTTGGTCTGCTTCCGCCAATCCAGTTTTGACTTTTTCTATATTCCCCAGGATTCTTATGTTCTCCTCTTACTTCTTTAAGCAAAATGGCATGCAACTCTTTTATTAATCTACTACTGATTGGTATCTCATTAATTCTTTTAAAACCATAATTAACCGCTTCAACATAGTTTTGAACTTCACGCCAATCATCTCTTTTTTCTGGATTTATATCTAGAATATCTGATAAATCTTCATCAATTGTAGTTCTGGTCCCTTCAATTCTACTAGACTTATTAGCCTCTATCTTAACATGCATTTGTATATAGATATCTATATTAGGTATTTGCGAAGCGTATCCATTTAATATTCCCAATTCTAAATTTGCTTTAGCTAATAAAGTATTAAGCTCACTATCGTTCCAAACCCAATCTTCATTTATTTTTGAAGGAGTAAATGCTTTATAATCATCAACTTTTATATAATTTCCAGATTTATATTCTTCAAGTTTTTTCATAAAAACCTCCTATGAATTTATTATATCATAATGGTGAGTTTTTGGAGCCTACCAGTAGCCTACTTGTAGCCTATGACATTAAAAATAGAATATAATTCACCATTTTGGTTACAAAAAAATCCCGAATATACGGGATTTTCGTAATTTTTTTTCCTATCTCTTACTAAATTGAGGTGCACGACGAGCTTTCTTAAGACCATATTTCTTACGTTCTTTTACTCGTGGATCTCTTGTAATCATACCAGCTGGTTTTAAAATTTTACGATAAGCAGTGTCAGCAGTTTGATCAGATGTAGAATCAAAATCAAGCAATGCTCTAGTAATTGCTAATCTAATTGCTCCAGCTTGTCCTGAATATCCGCCACCTTTAACAGTAACAGTAATATCAAAACGATTTAAATTATTTGTAAGTGCTAAAGGTTGTTTTAAATCCATAACTAAGATAGCATCTGGCATATACTTTTCAACTTCAACACCATTAACAATAATATTTCCTGTTCCACTAGTTAAAGTAACTTGTGCTACAGCACGTTTTCTTCTACCAGTAGCTTTCCAACTATTTGCCATATAAACCCTCCTAGTCTACCTTTAATTCTACAGGTTTTTGAGCATCATGTTTGTGATTCTCATCACGATAAACAAATAACTTCTTACCCATAGCTCTACCTAATTTATTATGAGGTAGCATACCTTTAACAGCTCTTTCCATCATTTCTTCAGGATATTCTGCTCTCATTAATTTAGCATTTCTTTCTCTTAAACCACCTGGGAAGCCAGAATGATTATAATATTTCTTATCTTCTAATTTATTTCCTGTTAACACAACTTGACTAGCATTGATGATAATAACATAATCTCCACAGTCAACAGAAGGAGTATATGTTGCTTTGTGTTTCCCTCTTAAAACAGTTGCTGCCTTAGTTGCCACTCTTCCTAATGGAAGACCCTTAGCATCAATGACATACCATTTACGAAGAACACCCTCTTTTTTTTGCATAAATGTATTCATTACTAATTTCCTTTCATTTATTTCTACTCCAAAAGAACTTTCCCAGGGTCCTTCCTTTCAAAATAATAAAATGTACCGATTAAAATTATATGCGAGAATTCCATTATTGTCAAACAAAAAGCAAAAAAATATTAAACTTTTTACACATTTTTAATAAATTAATAAGAAATATTAGTTAAATATAATCCTTCAGGTGGTGCAACTAAGAATGTCTTCGTTATTTCTGGATGATTAAGTGCCATCTCAACATCAAGAATTAAAACATTACCAAGGCCAACTTGAACTATTGCCCCAACCATACTCCGAACCATATAACGATAAAAACTATGGCCAATAAATTCTAGAAATATATAGTCATCCTCTTTGCGAATAATAACATTATGAACAACAGAATTATAGTTATCTCTTTCACCACTAACAAAATTCTTATAATTATGTTCACCAACAAATAATTTAGAACATTCAATCATCTTCTTTAAATCCATTTTTTTAGAAATAGCACATGCATAATCAACTATAAATGGATTTTTTTCACCAATATAAATTTTATATAAATATGTTTTTTCTTTCACATCATAACGGGCATGAAAAAGACTTGAAACACAATCAATAGAGTGAACATAAATATATCTAGATAAATGCTTATTCAAAGCATACTGAAGTTTATCTAAAGAAATATCAACATCCAAATCAAAATGAAAGCACTGATCCAATGCATGAACTCCAGCATCAGTCCTACCAGCCCCTTTAATTTCGATTTCTCTATGAAACAATTTTTTAAGAACTCTTTCTATTTCATTTTGAACTCCACTTCCGTCATTTAGTCTTTGAAACCCATGAAATTTACTACCATCATAACTTACTCTTGCTAAATATCTCATACAACACTCCTATATATTGCTTTTAAAGTCTCATCAAACGTCACTTCATGATCAATTTTATGCCCCATTTTTTCAATGTACTTAATACATTTAATTGTTTCAGGCATTTCTAAATACTCATAAATAATATCATCATAATAATTATCAAATAAATGAAATTCATTATTATAAAATAAATAAAATTTTTTAGAATATTCTACAATTATATTCATATCATCTTCTAATAATATAAATCGAGCCTTTTTGCGGTAAACAATTTCTCTCAAAAAACGCATGTAATAAATAATTTCTCTTCTAGTAAAAGAGCGAAAAAAATGATCTAATACAATTATTTTTTTATCACTTAAAAGAGCATATGCTAGATTAAGTCTTTTCTTCTCACTACTTGTATATTTGTGATAAGTTAAAATATTTTTATCTAATTTAAGTGCTCTAAATAATATCTCAGTCTTACTTTGCTTAACCCCCTCAAAAGAATATTCTTTTCGATCCGAAACAAAAAAGAAAGAGCCTTTAAATAAACTTCTCTGAGCATTAGAAACAAAAACAATATCATCATTTTTTAAAAAATCAACTACTCTTTTGGCCATAAAGACTCCTCCAATTCTTCTTCATCAAAACAAATTTCATTAATAACATTATATAACATTAATTTTTTAGAAAGAGCAGGATAAAAAGGATAATCAAAACCAAATTTATTAAAAAGGCTCTCCTTCTTCAAAAATGAACGAGGCGTTCCTTCCATGGCTATACATTTTAAATAAATAACATATGCATAATCAAAAAGAAATAACAAATCAGTTTTACAAGTAAAATATACATATGTAATATTATACTTTTTTAGTATAGCAAAATATAGCTGTATATCACTATTAGATAAAACCCCCGACAAATCATCTAAGAATAAATATTTAGGTCTATTAATAGCCAAATAAATTAAATTAATACGCGTAAGATAATTATCCTTCTTCCTCAAAAACTTTCTAACTAAATCATCACTTTTATCATAAGCAAACTCGCTCTCTCGAATAGTGTTTGAAATATAAACTTTAACCAAATTATCAAGTCTAAAAGACCTTCTTATACTCTTTAAAACAGTAGTTTTACCACTTCCAGATGAACCTAATACAATAATACTTCTATAATCTTTAATATTCAAATCGAAGTTTTTTATTAACAAGTTATTATTAATATAAATATCCTTCCTAAACTTAAATATATTACCCATAAACATCACACATCCATTTTATAAAAAAGATAAAAAAAAAGATAGTCCTATTCTTGTTTATCATCAGGCATTTTAATAATAATCTCACCAGGTAAAGAATACATATATCTTTCTCTAGCATAACGCGCTACATAATCTTCATCATGAAGTTTAGTTACCTCACTATTCAAACTTTCTTCTTCATTTAATAATTCATTATAATAAACTTCTAACCTAGATAATTCTTGCTTATTAGAAGCAATTTTTAACCAATCCTGAAATAAGGTAAAAAATGACAATACTAAAAGAACAATTAAAATCAAAGAACCAACAAAAAATCTTTTAACGGCACGTTTATTCTTTTTTTTCATAATCATCCCTACCATCTTAACCTAATTATAACATAAAAGATTTACTTTTTTAAAAATGGCAACAATTTTTTTAATAATTTAACATTTTTATGACAAAAAAACGTAAAAAATGAACCTAAAACTAGCGCAAAGAAAAAATACAAATGGATAAACCCTTCATTAAGAACATATATTAAATAAATATACAACATAATACTATCTAAACTAAACAATACACTTAAAAAAGATTTCCAATATATATTAAGACGACGAATCACCATAAAATGACCATAAAATGCACAAGTTAAAAAAATACCATAAACAAAAGACAAAATAATAGAAAATAATTGAATTAAAACATCCATTATTGAAACAACCTAGCAATAAAAGAATTTTCCTGTCTACCTTTTTTATTAGTATCTAAATACTCATAACTATTAACTTTTCCCTTTATCTCTATATGACCATTGCGTGTATCTAAAGAAACAATATCTAAATTACTTCCCTTTATAAGAAGCATCCCCATCGTTGTCTCAAGAAGAAATTCTTCGGGATCAAAACTCGTAATTTTTTTTATTCCAGTCAAAACTATTTCATGCCTATCAAATATTTTAACTTCGTGATTAACTAGATTATTAGCAACAATTTTTTGTTCCATATTTTTCACCATTAAAATATATGCGATATTAAAAAAAAAATTCCGGATAAAATCCAGAATTTAATTATTCTTCTTCAGCTTTATTATATTCAGCTAATATAGCGTCAGCAAATTCATTACGAACTTCCTGATTAATTGGATGACAAACATCCTTATATTCGCCAGTAGAAGTTTTACGACTAGGCATAGCTATAAACAAGCCATTATCTCCTTCTATGATACGAATATCATGAATAGCAAATGAATTATCAATTAAAACAGATGCAATACCTCTTAAACGAGAATTTTCTTTCGTAATTTTACGAACACTTACAGATGTAATTTCCATT
>CACXCK010000110.1 GCA_902766135.1 uncultured Erysipelotrichaceae bacterium | reverse complement strand
GCAATTAAGCGAAAAGAAAAGAGAAATGTTTTTCCCAATAATAGTTCGTGATGCAATAGCGTATGGGGTTGGAGTGGTTGATGCTAAGACAATTGATGAAATAAATATTTATGAAGCTAGTAGGCTTGCAATGAAAAAGGCAATAGAAAGCATGAAAATTAAACCGGATTATGTTTTAACTGATGCAATGCCAATTCCAAATTATAACGTGGAAGTAGAACCAATTATACATGGTGATAGATTATCATTATCCATTGCGGCAGCTAGTGTAATAGCTAAAGTAACAAGGGATCATATAATGTATGAAATGGATAAAAAATATCCTTATTTAGAACTTGCTAAGCATAAAGGGTATCCTACTAAAAGACATATTGAATTACTTAATATTTATGGCCCTAATGAGGAGTATAGATATACTTATAAGCCTGTAATGGAATGTAGTAAAGGGAATAAAAATGAGAATAAATAAGAAGTTTTGGTTTGATATTATTTATAGAACTTGTTTTTTCTTTTCAGTTGAAGTACTGTTTAGAATGATAGAAAAGTATTCATTGTTTACTTGGGGTGTAATGCGTATATTACTTTTTTATATAATTTTTAATATTTTATTAGAGTTGATTGAATTAAAAATAAAGAATACTAGAGTTAATAGAATTATAAATATAAGTTTATTGTTTATTATTTCTTTGTATGCGTGGGGACAAATTGCTTTTCATAATTTTTTGGGTAATTATGTTTCGGTTGGGACATCTAATCAAATTCATAGTGTTTGGTCTTATGTTTTAGAGTATTTTCATAGTACAGAACCTTATTATTATGTATTATGGATTCCTTTTATAATATGTATAGTGAGTTTATTTATTCCAGATGACAAAAAAATTATTCGGAATAGTGTAATTAATGCTAAAGATATTAAATATAGTATATTGGTAATGTTTGGGGGAGTATTATTGTATGTAAGTAGTATTTTTATTCCTTTTATGCAAAATCCATTACAAATAGTACCTACTTCTATGTTGTTATCTAAGGCTACTAATCCTTCTGTAGCAGTTCATGAATTTGGAACATCAATGTTTTTTCTTATTGACTTTAAAAATAGTTTGTTTTCTTTTAGGGAGGATGATTATAAAGCTACATTAGATAAATATTTTGCAAGACGGGAAAAAGTTGGAACAAATGAGATGACAGGTTTATTTAAGAATAAGAATGTTATTGTTATAATGATGGAGTCAGTTAATGGGGCTATTATGGATGAAGAGTTATTTCCTAATTTTAGTTATTTACTCTCACATAGTATGAATTTTACTAATAATTATAGTCCGAGAAATTCTTGTGCAACAGCAGATGCAGAGTTTAGTGCCTTAACATCACTTTATGCTTTAAATAGAGAGTGTACGATGAATGCATATCCTGAAAGTGATTATAGTGAATCACTCTTTAATATATTTAAGAATAGTGGCTATAAGGTTACTAGTTATCATGGATATGATGATACTTTTTATCCAAGAAGTGTTACACATATACACATGGGTAGTGAAGCGTATTATGATAAAGATGCTCTTATGCTAGATGGAGTAGACCCTGATTGGCCCAGTGATGAAGAATTAATGTTTAAAGCAAGTGAATTGTTTACTAAGGAGAGCCCTTTTATGGCGTGGATTACGACAATTAGTTCACATCAGTCATATTTAACAGATGCAAGAGGAACAGATACTTTAGCTAGTATGTTAAGTGACAGAGGATATAGTGAAGAGGTAATTCGTTATTTATCTAAAGTAAAAATATTAGATAATGGCCTTGGGACACTTATTAAAAGTTTAAGAGAAAAAGATATCTTAAAAGATACAGTTATTGTATTGTTTGGTGATCATTATCCTTATGCTTTAGAAGATGAGTCTGTTAGAATGATTGTGGACTATGACATAGATGTGTTTCATGAAATAGAAAGAGTTCCTTTAATTATTTATCAAGATGATTTAGAAAAGTGTGATTATGATTATAATACTTCATATATGAATTTGACACCGACGCTTGCAAATTTGTTTGACATTTCTTATGATTCTCGTTTATATTTAGGTGAAGACATTTTTAGTCCTTCGTTTTCTAATCGACTTATTTTTGCTGATAGTTCTTGGCAAGATAGTAGGGCACGTTTTGATTCTTCAACAAGTGAAATAACTTATTTTACAGAGTCACCTTATAGTGCTCAGGATATTGAAAGAATTAATTATGATACTTTTTTAAAAAAAGATGTGAGTCGGTTAGCAATAGAGAACAATTATTTTAGACAGGAGAGATAATTTTGAGTAAACTTATGATAGTGGAATCCCCTCATAAAAGTAAGACGATCGCGGGATTTTTAGGTAGTGATTATAAAGTGTTGTCTAGTAAAGGGCATATTATGGATTT
>CACXCK010000109.1 GCA_902766135.1 uncultured Erysipelotrichaceae bacterium | reverse complement strand
TTTCTTCGTCCAAATTCTTGGTGGTTTAGCAATTCACTTTGGTAACATTGCTGAAATGAAAACCGGCGAAGGAAAAACCCTAACAGAAACAATGCCAGCATACTTAAATGCTTTAGATGGCAAGGGTGTTCATATTATCACAGTTAATGAATTCTTAGCTAAACGTGACTCAGAATGGATGGGTGGCGTATTTAGATTCTTAGGCTTAACAGTAGGCCTTAATATGCGTGAAATGAACCCAATGGAAAAACAAAGTGCCTATAACTGCGACATTATGTATTCAACTAACAGCGAAGTAGGTTTTGACTACTTAAGAGATAACATGGTTGTTCAAGCCTCTGATAGAGTTCAAAGAGAATTAAATTTCTGTATCGTCGATGAAGTAGACTCAATATTAATTGATGAAGCAAGAACTCCACTTATCATTTCTGGTGGTAAACAAAATTCTAAAAACCTATATACAGATGCTGATAGAGCAGTAAAAACTCTAACAGAAGAAGATTATATTGTTGATAACAAAACAAGAAATGTTTCTATTACAGAATCTGGTACCGAAAAACTAGAAAAATATTTCCATTTAGACAACCTATATGATAGTGGTAATTCAGTTTTAGTTCATCATATAAATAATGCTTTAAAAGCAAACTATGGCTTTAAAATAGATGTTGACTATGTTATTGAAAATGGTTCAATTATAATAGTAGACCCTTTTACAGGTCGTCTAATGCATGGAAGACAATACTCTGAAGGCTTACATCAAGCAATAGAAGCAAAAGAAAATGTTAAAATAAATGAAGAAACTCAAACAATGGCTACAATTACATTCCAAAACTTATTTAGAATGTATAATAAATTATCTGGTATGACAGGTACAGCTAAAACAGAAGAAGAAGAATTTAGAAACATCTATAACATGTATGTTATTCAAATTCCTACTAATAAACCAGTTATAAGAAAAGACCTACCAGACTTAGTTTATTCAACTGAAGCCGGTAAATATCAAGCTATCGTTAAAACAATTAAAGAAATCCATTCTACAGGACAACCTATTCTAGTTGGTACAATATCTGTAGAAAACAATGAAAGATTATCTCAAATGCTTAAAAAAGAAGGCCTAAAACATGAAGTATTAAATGCTAAGAACCATGCTAGAGAAGCCGAAATAATTGCTAAAGCTGGTGAAAAAGGCGCTATTACAATAGCAACCAACATGGCTGGACGTGGAACAGATATTAAACTAGGCGAAGGCGTAAAAGAACTAGGTGGATTATGTGTAATAGGTACAGAAAGACATGAATCACGTCGTATCGATAACCAATTACGTGGTCGTTCTGGTCGTCAAGGAGACCCAGGAATGAGCCAATTCTTCGTATCATTTGAAGATGACTTAATGAGAAGATTTGGTACAGATAAAGTTAAAGCTATGGTTATGGCTCTAGGACTAGTAGGAGACCAAGCAATTCGTTCTAAGAGTTTAACAAAATCAATCGAAACAGCTCAGAAAAAAGTTGAAGGAAACAACTTTGATATGCGTAAAAACCTACTAGACTACGATAACGTAGTAAACGAACAAAGAAGAATAATTTATGAACAAAGAAATAACATCATTGATAATGAAAGTATTCATGATTCAATAAAAGAAACATTTAGAAATACAGTCGAGGATATCGTAACAGCACATATACCTCCAGAAAACTACTTAACAGATAAAGACTATGAAGATATAGTTACATATATTAACGAAAACTTCCTAAAGTCAACTAAACTAAATCTAGAAGATGTTAAAGGATTAGATGAAGGAAAACTAATTGAATACTTATCAACAATGATTAATGATGACTATGAATTAAAAATCAAAGATGCTCCTGGATTTGAAGAATTTGAAAGAGCTATATCTCTTCGTATAATTGATTCATTATGGGTAGAACACCTTAATGCTATGGAAGGATTAAAAGAAGGTATTTTCTTAAGACAATATGCTCAAACAAATCCACTACAAGCATATACAATGGAAGGATATGAACTATTTGAAGGATTACTAAATCAAATAGATTTAAATATCGCTCAATTCCTACTAAAAGCTAACATCGAACAAAATACCGAAAGAAAACAAACTATTCAAGGTAAAACAAATGAACCAGAAGAAAAAGTTAGTAAAAAACCAATAGTTAACAAAGACAAAGTAGGAAGAAATGACCCATGCCCATGTGGCAGTGGCAAGAAGTATAAGCAATGTTGTGGTAAATAACTCGTAAAGTCCCATGAATAAAGGGAAAACACGAGTTTTTCT
>CACXCK010000108.1 GCA_902766135.1 uncultured Erysipelotrichaceae bacterium | reverse complement strand
TCACAACTTACTTGAACTAGTAAATGGAATACTAGATATATCTAAAATAGAAGCCAATAAAATGGAAATTGTTAATAAAGAATATAACCCAAGAGAAGTCTTTAATTCTCTATCCAAATTAATAATTCCAAGAATTGGTGAAAAACCAATCGAATTTAAAATGGTTGTCGCCGATGACATTCCAGGTGTCTTAAAAGGTGATGTCGGTAAATTAAAACAAATAATTCTTAATCTCTTAACTAACTCAGTTAAGTACACTGAAAAAGGTGAAATAATATTCACCATAACATGTATTAATAGATTAGATTCTAATGAGTGTGTTTTAAACATCTCCGTCAAAGACACAGGTCGCGGTATTAAAAAAGAAGATATAAGTAAACTATTCAAAAAGTTTGAACGACTTGATGAAGATCAAAATACATCTACCGAAGGTACAGGCCTAGGACTAGCCATTACTAAAAGCTTAGTTGAAATGATGGGCGGTAGAATAATGGTATCAAGCGAATATCAAAGTGGCTCAAACTTTAGAGTAGCGCTTATCCAAGAAATTGTTAGTATGGAAATACCTACTTCAAAAACTGAAGAAATAGAAATAAACTACAATCTAAATGCTAATGCAAAAGTACTTGTTGTAGACGATTCTAAAATTAATCTAAAAGTAGCAACAAACATATTAAAACCTTATAATATTAATGTAACAACCTCTGAAAGTGGCGACGACGCCATAACAAAATGTCAAAACGAAACATATGATATCATCTTAATGGATATAATGATGCCAAAGAAAAATGGTACTGAAACAATGAAAGAATTAAAAAGTATGGGTGTAAACATTCCTATCATTGCTCTTACAGCCGATGCCATCGAAGGACAAGCTGAGAAATACATAGAAAGTGGATTTGATGCATACCTTGCAAAGCCAATAGATAGATATGAATTAAATAAAGTGTTACAAAAATATTTGGGAGGAAATAAAAATGAATAAAGAAATTCTTACAAAAAATAATGTTGATGTTGCATCTGCATTATCACTATGGGGAGACATGGAATCATACAATGAATCACTTAAAGAATATCATGATTCCCTACCAGAAAAATTAAGCAACTTAGAAAAATATAAAAACAGCTACGACTTTGACAACTATGGTATCCTTGCTCACAGTATTAAAAGTGAAGCAAAATATTTAGGTTTCATGAATGAAGCAGAAGTATTCCTAACTCATGAAATGGCCGGCAAAGGCAAAGACATGGTTACTATAAATGGCAAATTTCAAGAACTATCAGATACCATTCATAGAATTATTGCTATCATAGACGCCTATTTTGGAAACGGTAACGGAGCTAATAAAACCATTTTAGTTGCCGATGACTCAAATATCATGTTAAATTTTATTGAACAACACTTAAAAGATAAATATAATGTAATTCGTGCTTCTAATGGTACAGAAGCTATAAACGCTATTAAAGTTCAAAGTATTTATGCTCTACTACTTGACTTAAACATGCCTAATATTAATGGCTTTGAAGTACTAGAATTTATCAAAAACAATGGTTACAGTGAGACCCTACCAGTTGTTATTATAACTGGTGATGACTCAGAAGAAACAATCAAAAAAGCTTTCACCTATCAAATTGTTGATGTCTTAAATAAACCATTTACAGACAGCAATATTGAACGAGTTTTAGTAGCTATAGAAGAATTTTATAAACATTAAAATTACCACGCTTAAGGCGTGGTTTTAAATTGCAAAAAAATGACTCGCCAAAAGGCGAGTCTCAGGGGGTTTGTTAGATACGCAACCATTCTAGTCATGAATGCGTATCAGCATAGCGTTTATAACTATGCTACATAAAGCATATTATGATTTTAAGAATTTGTCAATTAGTAAAATCAATTTTATTGACAATTTCTTTATATTTTTCATATTTTAAATATTCATGCTCAAGAACAAATTTTTTAGCGTCATCCTTAACCTGTAATAAAATATCATAATCACGTTTTAAATTAGCAATTTTAAAAGTCATATCACCACTTTGACGCTTACCAAATAAATCTCCTTCGCCTCGAAATTCAAAATCTTTAGAACTTATATAAAAGCCATCATTACTATTTTCCAAAACCTTAAGTCTAGGAATATCACTATTACATATCAAATAACAATATGATTGTAAATCACTTCTCCCTACCCTTCCTCTTAACTGATGAAGTGTAGCAAGTCCAAATCTTTCTGCGTTAAATATAATCATCAAAGTAGCATCTCGAACATCAACACCAACCTCTATAACAGTAGTAGAAATAAGGATTTTAGTTTTACCATTCTTAAAATCATCCATTACCATTTCTTTTTCTTTTTTCTTTAATTTTCCATGCAGAACACCAATTGGCACCAACCCGTGAAATGCCTCATCAAACTTATTTTTCAAAATATTAACATTCTGTAAATCACTTTCTTCATCTTCATCAATCATGGGTGCCACCACATACACCTGATGATTACTCTTAAGCTCATCTAAAACATGCAATAAAACAGTTTTAAGTTCACTTTCCTTTTTGACACTAGTAATAACATCCTTTCTCCCACTAGGCTTTTGCTTAATCATCGATGTATCCATATCACCATAAATCGTTAAAGCATAAGTTCTAGGAATAGGTGTAGCACTCATAAATAACATATCTGGTTGATAATTTTTTTCACTTAATAACTCTCTTTGAGAAACTCCAAAACGATGCTGTTCATCAGTAACCACAAAACCAAGATTCTTAAAATGTAACTTATCATTTAAAATTGCATGGGTTCCAATTAAAATATCAACTTCGCCATTTAAAACTTTTTTATAGATACTATCCTTTTCCCTTTTAGTCATACTTCCAAGAATTAACTTAATATGAATTCCTTCACTTTCTAACAAACTAACAAAAGAATTATAATGCTGAGTTGCAAGTATTTCTGTGGGGGCTAAAAAAGCACCCTGAAATCCGGCCAAATAATTAGCATACATAATTATTAAAGAAACAATAGTTTTACCAGAACCAACATCTCCAAGAAGTAAACGATTCATCTTTTTGGATGACACTAAATCATTAAAACAATCTTCTACACCCTTTAATTGATCAGAAGTAAGTTTAAATGGTAACTTATTAATAAATTTTAAAATATCACTAAAACTTACATTCTTCTTAATTCCCTTAACATTATCTTTTAAACTTTTTAAATATTCAATTTTAAACATAAAATCAAATAACTCTTCATAAATCAAAGTTCTTGACGCTTTACTTACATCTTCTTGACACTTAGGAAAATGAATACCATGTAAAGCTTCTTTCTTGCTTATTAAGTTATACTTACTCTCTAATAAAGGTAATAATGAATACCCTTCATAACTATCTAAAGCACTTTTAATAATATTAGATATATTACCCTTTTTAAGACCATTTAAAGAATGATATACAGGTAATATACTCATTTCCCTTAAGACCCCAAATTTAATCTGAGAAGCCACAAAAGAGTGCTTTAAAGCTTGATATTTACCAGTAAGGATTATTTCCTTACCAAGCGTTAAATTTCTTTTTAAAAAGCCTCTATTATATATAGTAACATTAAGTCTCTCTCCATTACTCAAAACATAAAATCTTAAAGCATTAAAATTTTTCCTAATAAAACTTATTTTAACTTCACTAGCAACTACAGCATTAATCGTAACAGTCATATCATTAAAAGAAGGATCAAGAATATCAGGTTTTAAAATCTCATAACGATACGGATAATAATTAACCAAATCCAAAATAGTATAAATACCATTCTTATATAAAACTTCTAAAGTCTTCTCTCCAACTCCATGTAGATGCTCGATATTCATAATACCACCAAAATAATTATATAAAATAGCAAAGAAAAAATCTATCATTTAAGATAGATTAATAAACAAATTAGGAAGTGCCCCCTGAAGACACTTCCCTAAAAGAATAAAAAGGGGTTGACTAGTGTGATACTAGCACCAATTCGCC
>CACXCK010000107.1 GCA_902766135.1 uncultured Erysipelotrichaceae bacterium | reverse complement strand
TTTCACCTTCAGTTCCTGCTTTAGCTTCTGCTCCTAGCTTAGTTCCAACTAATTCTTTAGTTACTGCGCAAGAATCTGTTGTTAGTCAAACAAGTGTTCCTTCAGCTGTTTCAGTACAACCAGTAGTTGTTTCAGTACAACAATCTAATCCATCTGTTTCAGCTGTAAATAATTTTGCTAATTTGACAAGGTTAGAAGGATAGAAAGGAGATTGTTATGTATACGACTGAATTATTTATTATTATTGGTTTTGTAGTTCTTATATATTTATATCGGCATTATGAAGGTGAAAATGTTGGTAAATATGTTTTTACTCAAGTACAAAATGTATATGATCGTTTTGCTCCATATTCTTTTAAAGTTGTTCGTGAGAAAACAAAGCAGTTAGGACAAGAGTATACTCCTAAACAATATGCAGTTCAAGTAGCATTATTTGCTTCCTTTGCTGCAGTTGTTACTTATTTGTATTTCTATAATTTAATTATTAGTATTGTTTATGCATTAATTGCAGTTGCTTTTGTTCCTTATTTATCTTATTTAAGATGCAAAAAAACATATTCAGAGTTTTTATTTGAACAAATACAAGTTTATACTTCTAATACTATTATGGAATTTGCTACAACACAATCTTTTGTTAAAGCCTTAGAAGGTGTTGCTAATTCTGGAGTTTTAGAGGATCCTGTACTTAGTGATGTTCGGCAAATGATTAGTATGAGTTATGATAATGGTACCATTGATGAAGCACTTTCTTATATGAGTAAATTATATCCATACTATATTGTTAAAAACATGCATCAATTGTTTTTACAAATTACTAAAGAAGGTGCTCAAAATTCAGCTGATTCTTTGGAAAACATGCAACAAGATATTGATATGCTTGTTGAAAGTGTTTATCGAGATCGTATTGAAAGAGCTTCTTTCCATAAGAATTTCATACAATTTGGTATTATGTTATACTTGATGGTTATGTTAGTACAATATTTGTTAGGTAATGAGACTTATTTAGTTCTTCTACAAAGATGGTATATTCAATTATTAATGCATGGGGTTTTAATTGTAAATACATATTTTCTTCTTAGAGGAGAAAAATATTATAATGAGAATGTAGGTGCTGAATAATGGAAGTATTGATTGTTGGAGCAATTATTATATTTGTATTAGTTTATAATAATACGATTGATAAAGATAAATTTTTCGCTGATAATCAAAAGTATTTAGAATCTTTGAAAGAAGATGATTATCAGTTTTTAGTATATGCTCGTTATGGAGAAGATGTTGATGTAGATCAATTATATTCTAAACGGGTTACCTATGCATTTGTTGCATTTTTAGTAGTTCTTGCTTTTACTATTTCAAATAGTAATTCACCAGAAATTATAAATTCTCAGTTTTTCTTAAATTTAGTTATTGCTTTAGTAGTAGGTGTTGTTGTATTTAAAATGCCTTATACTCAATTAAAGAGTTATTATAAGCAACATTTACATGAAATTGATGTAATGTTACCTTATTATTTAAAGAGTTTGGAGATATTAATACAACATTATACTGTACCTGTTGCTATAGGTAAATCTATTGCAGATGCTCCTGATATTTTTAAACCAGGACTTAGAAGAATGGTAGAAAGAATTAATTCAGGTGATTCTACAGTTGATCCTTATATGGAATTTGCTAGTACCTATCCAGTTCGTGATTCTATGAGAATGATGAGACTTCTTTATCGTTTAGGTATTGGTTCACAAGAAAGAAAACAAGAGAGACTTATGATGTTTTCTCGTACAGTTTCTAGTTTACAGAATAAAGCAAGAGAGACAAAGTATAAAGAACGTCTAAATCATATGGAAAGTCAAACTATGGTTATGCTTGTTGTAACTGGAGTTGGTGTTATGCTTGTTATTTTAATTTCAATGATGATGATGTTCTAAAAAAGTATTGTTAAATATTTATTTATTTGTTATAATTGATATGTATTATAAGAAAGGATGGGATAATTGAATGAAAGCTGCTACTGGTGAATTAAATTTAACGGTTATTACTTTAATAGCTATTGCTGCAGTTATCGGATTTTTTTGGATTATGTGGCCTAGAATTCAAGAGGCTATTAATTCGCAATGGGATAATATTTCCTCTGGTGGTCCTTCAGCTACAACTACAACTCCTGGTGTTGTTATTTTAGAAAGATAAAATAGGGGTGATTTAGGATGCAAGATGCTTTTGGTGGAATTTTAAATATTATTTTAATAGCTGTTTTTTTAATTATTATTGAAGGGATTTTAGGATTAGTTGTTAATTATTCTAAAGCTTTTAGAATGAAAAACATTGTTATTTCTAATATTGAAAGATATGAAGGATATGGTTGCTTTTCAGATAAAGCAAATGGAAATACTGATTGTCGTAATAAAATAATGGATGGTGCCAAAAGCATCGGTTATGCTCCTACAGCTTTATTACATTGTGATTCAGGGAATCTTTATGTAAATAGTGATTCTCTATTTTGCTATAAAGAGCTAGTAAGTAGTTCTGGTAATAATAGAATTTATACGATTGTTACGCAAGTTGATATTAATATACCAATTATTAATCGTATTATGGGGCTTTCTTTTTTTCAAGTCCATGGTGATACAAGAGTTATAAAGAGGTAGGTGGATTTATGCGTGATGCTATGGGAGGTACTGTTACTTTAGTTATTATTGTAGTATTTATTGTTGTTGCTTTAGGGTATATGGCATTTAATGTTAACTATACCAAAGCTTTTAGAATGAAGGATAAAATTATTTCATTATATGATGATTATGATGGAGTTTGTGTGGGTAAATGTCAAGAGGATATTATTGAATACGCTCGTACTTTAGGATATGCTACTGATCATTCTCTAAATTGTCCAGCTGGATATCAATCTATAAATGAATTATATTGTGCTTGTGAGATGGATTATTTAGATCAAAATCAAAGTAAGTCTCTTAGTAGTATTAGTACATTAAAAAATGCGGATAATACTACTGATATAAAACCTAAAAAGTATTATAAAATTGTTACTAAGATTAATTTACAAATTCCAATTATAAGTAATATCTTTGATTTTAAATTTTTCTATATATATGGTAATACTAAATCATTTGAAGTTCAGTAAAAAGGGTGTTGATATTCTATGAATGTTATTGTTGCAAATGAGCGACAAGAGGAATTGTCTAATTTAGACATTGATATAATTAAGAGTATTACAGGTTTTTATGATGTATCTGAAATTGTAGATATGTTTAAAAGCTTTTTTTATAGTAGAATGATTTTAGATGTTACAGCAATGAAACAGTATACTGATTTACGTAACTATGAAGTACTTATTAGAGGATTAGGTGCAGATAAAATTATTTTTTTATTACCTGAAGGTAGTCCTTTGTGTACTCCTAATTTTTTAGGTCATCTTATTTCTTTGGGAATCTATAATTTTACTACTAATATGAAGGGTATTAAGTATTTGTTAAAAAAACCTAATACTTTACAAGATGTTGAACATATTAGACAAATGGCTAAAACTGTTCAATCTAATGAAACTGGTGCTAGTGTTGCAGTCGTTTCTTCTAAAGTTTCTAATGGTACTACTGTTATTGGTGTAAAAAATGTTACTGTTCATGCTGGAGCAACTACTTTTATTTATTTGTTAAAAAAAGAATTATCTTCTGTATATGGTAGTGATAGTGTTGTTGCGATTGAAATAGATAAAAGTGATTTTCAGTTTTTTAATGAAAGAAATATGGTCTCTGCTAAAGAAAGTGATATTCGTTCTGTTATTGGTAAATATTCTAATGCTAATGTGATATTAGTAGATATGAATAATTGTAAAGATGATAGTTTTTGTGGTGATGTCTTATATTTGATAGAACCAAGCACTATTCAATTAAATAAAATGATACGTAGAAAGTCTGATGTTTTTCAAATGTTGAATAATGTTAAGGTTGTTTTAAATAAAAGTTTATTATTAAATAATGATGTTTTTGATTTTGAGAGAGAAGCTGGTATTAAAGTTTTTTATAATATGCCGCCTCTTGATGAGCGAAAAAGAAATGCTGTTGTCAATGATTTTCTTTCTAGATTAGGTTTGTTAGATCAACCAAAACGTGATAATAATGCTGGAGTAGGAAAAATCTTTGGATTATTTAGACGTTAATGTCATTGACAAAAATCATAATATAATATTATAATATTGTTTGAAAGAGAGGTTGTTTTTATGACAAATTTATTTCTAATTGGAGCTATGGATGCTTGTGGAGGTTTGTTACCAATTGTTAGAGTTCTTGTTCAAGTTATCAAAATTTTAATGATTGTTATTCCAATTGCCTTGATTCTTTTGGGTACTATCGATTTAGGAAAGGCAGTTATTGCAAGTGATGATAAGGAAGTAAAAGCTGCACAAAGTAGATTAATTAAGAGATTTATTTATGCTGCTTTGATATTCTTTGTTCCAATGCTAGTTGGTGTTATTATGAATATTGTCTCTGTAGGTGGAGAAGGAGATACTGCTAGTTGGGAAAATTGTTGGAGAGCTGCTAAAGGTTAATAAAAATAGCAAATAGATTGCTATTTTTTTTTTGTTTTGATATAATTAATATGATATAATATTAGCCGGAGTGGTTTTATGAAGAAAAAGATTACATTTATGGTATTAGCAATTATTATGATTCTATTTATTTCTCCTATAAATACATTTGCTTTACCTTTAATACAAATACAAGATTGTGAAAATACTTTGTTAGGAAGTACAAGTGATCCTAATTCTGTTGCCTGGTTATTGCAACAAGTGTTTACTTTTATTAAAGTTTTAGGACCTATTTTAGTAGTTGTTTTAAGTAGTATTGATTTTATTAAAGTTATTGCTAAAGGTGATGACGATGCTATGGGAAAAGCTCAAAAAAAATTGTTTACACGTTTAGTTTTAGCTATATTATTATTCCTTGTTCCAACCTTGGTTGAAGTGATTTTAGATTTATTTGGATTAACATCTACAGGTACTTGTGGCTTGGGATAGAACAATAAAAGAGGTGATTATTGATGGGTGAATCATATATGCAACCTGCGAGTGTCATTAGTGATGCCTTTCGTCTTTTGTTTTCAGCATTAGATAGGGTTTTTTATTCTTTATTGGGACTTGTTTATGAATTGTTTTTTAACGTTGCATCTGCAGATATTTTAAGTAATGAAACAGTTATGACTTTTTTTGGTAGAGTTCAATTAATTCTAGGTGTTTTTATGCTGTTTCAATTGGCTATGACTATTCTTAAAGGAATTGTTAATCCTGATAGTTTTACAGATGCTAAAAGTGGAGCAGGTAATTTAGTTACGAGAATCATTACTTCATTAGTTTTATTGACATTGTTAGTTCCTATTAATATTCCTAATCCTGGTAATGAATATGAAGCACAAGTTAATAATAATGGTGTTTTATTTGGAACTCTTTATTCTTTACAACATAGATTACTTGCTAATAATACTTTAGGAAAATTAATATTTGGTAATAATTCTACAGATTATGTTTCAGCTAATGCTAATACATCTGAATTAAAAAAACAATCGAGGGTCTTTACCGCAACTGTTATGAAGTCTTTTTATCGAATTAATCTATTACCTGAGAATCAAAGAACCCAACATCAAGAGGGTAAAGATGATGCTATATTTAATGCCAATCGTGTATGTAAAGATATTGATGATAGTAAACTTTCTGCTTATTTGAAAGAAGATGCTGATCCGGGTGATATTGCTGGTTTAGTTAATGAAACTTGTACAGTCAGTGGAGGAGGTCTATTGGGTACTAAGGTTTATGCTTTTTCTAGTATGCCTTTACTTTCTTTAATAGTAGCAATAATATTCGTATTTATTTTATTAAGTTTTTCAGTCGATGTTGCTGTTCGTGCTATAAAACTTGCTGTTTTACGTTTAATTGCGCCTATTCCAATTATTGGTTATATGGATCCAAAAGGTTCTAAAGATAGTTCTTTTAATGCATGGACTAAAACCTTAACATCTACTTATCTAGATTTATTTATTAGATTAGCAGCTGTATATTTTGTTATTTTCATAATTAGCGATATGATTTATAACGGAATTTATATTAATAATAATGGTGGACTTTTAGGTGCTTTAACAGCAGTGCTTATCTTTATCGGTTTATTTGTTTTTGCTAAACAAGCACCTAAGTTTATTAAAGATGTATTAGGACTTAAAGGTGATACAGGAAGTTTATTTGGTGGACTAAAAGATATTGTTGGTGTTGGTGCTGCTGGTGCTGGTATTGGTGCTGCTGCTTTAGGTACGATTGGTAGTGCTAGAACTAATTATAGGGCATCAAAAGAAGAAAGAGATGTTATGCATCCTGGTAGTAAATGGAATGGTTTATTGAACGTTGGTTCTGCCATAGCTGGAGGAATTAGTGGTGGAGTTGTTGGAGCCAAAGCCTTTATGGGTAAAAATGGTCAAAATCCTAAAGCTGTTAGGGCTGCACAAGAACAAAGAAATGCTCAACGTGCGGCACATTCTACTGCTTGGGGAAGAGTTCGTGAAGAAGCAAATAGCATTTTTACAGGACAATCTTTAGCAACTAATGGTAATGCTGTATTAGAAGCAACTTCTAAAGCTGGAGAAGCAATAGGAAAATTAAAATCTATTACTGAAGAAGAAGGTATCAAAAATGGTGCTGCTATAACTAATATTGATGGTAATGCTATTAAAATTGGTGGTCATACTCTTTCTCATTTTGATGGTGAAGCATGGAATAATGCATATTCTCGCGCTACGAATGGTGTTTTCGAGTATGATGGACAGACCTTTAAAGTTAACGATATTAGTGGTCTTGATGTTGAAGCTGCTAGAAAGGCTCAAATTCAAGCTTGGATGGATGGTGGTGCTGTCAAAAGTGGTGGTAAAACTTATGCTCAAATTTCTGATCCTAATAGTACTGAAAAACTTGCCAATCAACTTAAAGAGGTTGAACTTAATCTTAAGGATGCCGATGCTAGCGTAGTTGCAGAATACGATGCTCATAGCTTTAAATCTTATGGTAAAGCTTCTGGAGCAGCTACTACTTATGTAATAAATACTAAGGGTGGTCGAACTAAAGAAGGTATGAAACAACTTATGCGTAATGCTAATGCTAAAAATAAAAAATAATAATTGGAGTGTGATATAGTGGATCATCAATATTTGATTCCTGCTAATACTAAGAGAGGTCAATTAATACTTGGATGGTTTCGTCCATTTGATTTGATGCTTTTTGGTACAGGAATATTAATTACATTGTTATTATTGGCATTTATGCCACTCAATGATACATTGGTTACTATTATGGTATTAAGTCCGGCTGTTATTACTGGTTTTTTGGTAATGCCGGTTCCTTATTACCATAATATGTTGAATATAGTAGTAGAAGTATATGAGTTTTTGACTAATCGTCAAACATATAGATGGAAAGGTTGGTGTTATAGAAGTGTCATCACAAAAACAAAGCGGAAAAAATAGTGGTTTTACTGAGGATTGGTTACCTATTAGAGCCATTCAAAATAATATGATAATTACTCGTGATAATATGAAAGTTACGGGTGTTAAGATTGCTCCTCGTAATATATTTATCTTAGACCTTGATACACAAGATAATATATTAATTGGATTGCGTAATTTTTATAATACAATAGATTATGAATTCTGGTTAGTAGTTGCGGATAGACCGGTTGATATTTCTGTTTATATGTCACAAATGCAATTACTTCTTAATAATACTAGTTCTCCAAGAATTCGTAAGTTAATTATGCAAGATATAGAAAAAGGAGAAACATTTATTCATAATAATGTAGTTGATACAGAATATTATTTCTTATTTAAAGGAAAAGATACAGAATTATTACAGAAGAGAGTTCGTCAAATGATTAATAATTTAGCTACTTGTGGATTAAATGCATCTTTAGTTAGTAATTCTGATTTAAGATTAATTATTGAAAACTTCCTTAATGGAGGTAATACTTCAGAGTTTGGAACGGTGATGCCAGTATGAGTACAGGTTTAAGAAGTCAATTAGCTCCTAAAGGGTTACATTTTTCTCCAAGTGATTTTTTCATTAGTGATAAGTATGCTACTATATTAACTGTAGTTTCTTATCCTAAATATATAATGCCAGGATACTTATCATCTCTAACTAATATGAGTGGTATTAAAGTTGTAGTTAAACATATACCAGTCTCTTGGCAAGATATGAGTAAAATGTTAAATAAGCAGGTTGCTGAATTAAAAGAAAAATATCAAAATGAAAGAGATCAGACTGTAAAAGAAAGAATTAGACAGGATGCAGAAAGTTTGGAGTACTTTACTTCGATGCTTGCTGGTAGTCAAGCTCGTACTTTTGATTTTCAAATGCATATTATGATTACAGCTGATACAAAAGAACAATTGGAATTAAAAAAATTAAATGTTAAGAATTATTTAGATGCAATGGAGTTACGAGCTATATCTTTGCGTTTTGAACAAGAGAAAGTATTAAAATCTATTTTACCTATTTTCCCTGCACAAGATATTGAACAGAGAATTGGTACTCCAATTCCATCTGTTACTATCGCAGCTATGTATCCATTTATCTTTGATAGTTTAAAAGATCCTGGATTATCTACTTTATTAGGTGTTGATTTTTCTGGAGGAGTTATTTTATTTAACCAGTTCTTATATAAGATACGTAAAGAAAATAATCGTAATAATGCTAATATGATTATTTTAGGTACATCTGGATCTGGTAAATCTACAGCTGCTAAGTTATTGTTAAGAACACATATTCGTAATGGATGTCAGATTGTTATTATTGACCCTGAAGATGAATTTAGAGAAATTACTACAGCTTTTGGTGGAGATACAGTAGATATTGGTAAGGGTGGAGAATTTGGATTAATTAATCCATTAGAAATTGTTATTGATGTTGATGAAGAAGAATTAAAGCAAGGACTTGCTTATACTGTGTTAACTAGAACTCTTCAATTCTTAAAAGCTTTTATGAAGTACTATGATCCATCTATTGAAGAAGATGTTTTAGCTATGTTTTCTGAAGTGTGTCAAGATACTTATAAACGTTTTGGAATAGATTTTAATTCTAACTTTAGTCATTATACTTCGGCTGATTATCCTACTTTTAGTGATGTATATGCTACTATAAAGGGAAGACTTATGTCTATGACGGATCAGACTCAAGAAAGAGATGTAATGGAACGTTTGGAATT
The DNA here is from genome assembly GCA_902766135.1 of uncultured Erysipelotrichaceae bacterium. Taxonomy (GTDB): domain Bacteria; phylum Bacillota_I; class Bacilli_A; order RF39; family UBA660; genus Ventrenecus. The sequence goes on along the minus strand of CACXCK010000107.1, from coordinate 929 downwards.
AAAAGTACGTCCTTTAGTTAAAGAATTAAAATTCTATTTTGATGGTCATACTACTTTAACTAAGGGTAGTGACTTTATGGTATTTAATATTAAAGAGTTAATGAATAGTGAGTCTAGTATTAAAAATGCATTATTCTTTAATGTCTTAAAATATGCATGGGGTTTATGCTTAGACTTTAATGTAGATACAGTACTTATGGTAGATGAAGCACATGTATTATTAGGTGATAATAATGCTTTAGGAGCTGATTTCTTATCTCAATTACAGAGACGTGCTCGTAAGTATAATACTGGTACAGTTATTATTACTCAACAACCGAGTGATTTCTCAGATCCAGCAGTTATTACTCAAGGTAAAGCTATTTTTGATAACTCATCTTATTATTTAGTAATGGGTCTTAAGAAACAAGCGGTTGAAGATTTATCTTTATTAATAGATTTAAATGAAAGTGAAAAAGAAAGTATTAAACATTATTCTCAAGGAGAAGCTTTATTCGTATGTGGAAGTAGGCGTATGAGAATTAATGTTGCTGTTACACAAGAGGAATTAGATTCCTTTGGTACAGGTGGAGGATTCTAAGATTTAGTGACGTTAGGTGGTGATATTAGTGGCATACGAAGCTAATCGTGATAATGAAGAACTTACTAAAGAAGAACAAAGAATGCGTGCTGATCAAAATAATGCGAATAATGTTCGTAATGCTGCTGATGTTGCGATTGCTACTGGGATTCCCCATGCTGCAATTGCTGGTGGTATAGTTAAAGCAGCTGATAAAGTAACAGGGGGAAAAAGTTCAGAAGTTTTAGGAAAGGCATTAACGAATGCTAATAGAATGGCTCCTGGCGGAAAAGCTCGTCAAGAAGCGTTAAATAAATTAAATGAAAGTGGTGCTGGTGATGCAATTGGTAAAGCTGCTTCAATCTATTCT
>CACXCK010000106.1 GCA_902766135.1 uncultured Erysipelotrichaceae bacterium | reverse complement strand
TGAAATTTTGGGTAAAATCAAAATCAGAATTGACGCTAATTCTGCCTTTAAATGTGCCTTGGTCTAAAAAATCATAATTTTTTAATTCACCTGTTTGAAACATATCGGTCACCTTTTTATTCAAGAGTATTGTAACATATAATTACATAAAAATCTACTCTCTATTATCATTTTATTACTTCGCCAATCAGGTTATGGTTATCAATCTCTTTAAAACGGCATAGAACAACTTTGTTTCTTGGAAGACTTTCTTTTATGATGACTTTTAAGTAATTTGATGTACATCCAGTTGACTCATTGTCTTTGGATGTTTCTATTAGTACGTAGCCATTCTTATTAATAAACTTTTGAGCGTATTCTTCTTCTAAGGTGTCAGATAGCGAAACCAACTCTCTAACTCTTTTTTTCTTCTTATTTTCATCTATTTGATTTGGCATTAAAGCAGCTTTGGTTCCCTCCTTTTTAGAAAATGGGAAAACATGCACTTTTGACAGCTTTAATTCTTTAACAGTTTCTAGGGTCTTAGAAAATAATTCGTCTGTTTCGCCCGGGAAGCCCACGATTACATCTGTTGTAATTGATATGTCTTCTCTAATTCTCCTTATTTTATTTATAATACGCTTATATTCTTCCAAGTCATATTTTCGATTCATCTTTTTTAATATTTCATCACTACCTGCTTGAAGAGGAATATGCAAGTGATTACATATCTTAGGGTTATTTTTAAGTTCTTCCATAAATTTATCATTTAATTCTGTTATTTCAATACTAGATATGCGTATTCTTTCTAGTCCTTCTAATTTACTAGCTTCATGAATGACATCTGTTAGATCATGACTAGTTCCAACACCATAAGACCCTGTATGTATACCAGTTAAGACTATTTCTTTATGTCCGTGATTAACAAGTGTTCTAATTTCATCTAATACTTGATTAAAATCTTTGCTGCGAATACTTCCTCTTACGAAGGGAATAACACAGTATGAGCAGAAATTGTCACAACCGTCTTGAATTTTAACAAAAGCTCTAGTATGAGTTGTAAATTCTTTAATAGACATATCTTCAAAAGGAAGACGTCTTGTGTTTTCGAAATACAAGATAGGTTTTTTATTTTTTTGATATTCTTCTATTAATTCGATAATTTGACTTTTTTTACTGTTGCCAATTAATATGTCAATACCCATTTTTAAATAATCATCACGCTTATGTTCAGTGCTACAGCCACAGACAACAGTGATGCTATTCGGATGCATATTTTTAAAATGGCGAACCATCTTACGAGATTTTTGGTCAGCAACATTGGTGACACTGCAAGTATTAATAATGATTATATCCGGATCTTTTTCATCTAAATAATACCCTTTTTGAAGAAGCTTTTCTTTCATCATTTCAGATTCATAAGCATTTACTTTGCAGCCTAATGTATAAATCATAAACTTCATTTTTCTCACCCCTTTAGGCAAAGATATTTTAGCAGATGAATAAAAAAAAGTAAAGCTACACTTTACCCATTTAATAACTCATTCATTTGTTTTAGGACACTTAAGAATGCTTCTTCTTTTTCGTAACTCGAAAAGAAGGCGTGTTCAGTAGGTGGTTCTTTTATTTCACTCGTAATATCTCCTATATCCATTTGTGTTACATTTATCTTTTTGACCGGAATTTCATCATCAACCATTTTTTCGTCTTCATAGTTCAGTTTTAATTGACCTGTTTTTTCAAGTAGTTCATCATAGCTTATGATAGCTTTTTGTTCTTGTTCATTTTCATAGGCCGTCATGTCAACGAGAGGTTTTGGATTTTCATCTATCGTTTCAGCGATTGTTTTAAGATCTAATTCATCATTCATAGAAACACCCTCTTCCGCCTCTTCTTTGGCTTCACTTTCCATTTTCATAATATAAAACAATGATACCACTAGGATTATTAATATTATGACCGCAATATAAAGAATATAATCCACTAGTGCTATACTCGATAAAATTGATACTAAATCGTTCCATATTTTCTGCATACATATCACCTGTAATAATAGTATATCAAAGGCAAAAAAAGAATGTCAATCCAAGACACTCTTTTTACAAGATACTATACACATTAATTAACAAATATTTGTCGTGTTATTCTACTTCAAAAGGATTACTTGCGCTTCCATCTCCGCCACTTTTAAACGTTGTGCCAGGCTTTAGGGAAATTGACGGACGAACACCGTAAGGATTTAACACATTGTTGCCGTAGCTAAAATGACCTGTCGCACGCACGTACTTCCCATAAGCATCGTTGCCGTAGAAATAGTAAGGCGTCGAAGCCCAGTAATAATCCCCTGTTTTGTTTGCTGTATAATTTCCTATTAAACTATGTTCTGCAGTTGTGAGTAGTCCTACTGGATATGTTAATGCTCCATTTCCTTTGATTGTATCACTTACGGTAAACGCATCTCTTTTATTTGGACACTTTAAATAATATTTAAGATTATAAGCATTGAATTTTAAATAGCTGCTTGAACTACTACTTACACTTCCTGATTCACTCCAGCTTCCTAGGTCATCGATGGTTCTGTCATTACAGAATACTGTATCTTCTAAATAGTCTTCATAAGGTGTACCTAATATATTCTCTTTATACCAATAATCAATTACTCCCTTTATATGACTATTCTTTACATTTATATTGTTGTTTCGGAACATCTTATCTAATGCATCACTTACGGTTTCATTGCCATTTAGTTTTATATAATAGACATCCGTTCCATTTAAATAATATACAAAATATAATTCTTGACAGGTGTTATCTGTACTATAAAAACATGTATAATGATGTGTATTTAGGCTTGTTTTATTTGCGCTATCTGTTATATCCCAGAACTGTACTGTATCTGTTAGAGTATATGGTCTTGATTGGCTCTCATCATATGCAAATGAAGAACCATAATAGTAATTATGACTTAATTCTATTGTTGTTCCGAATACTCTTTGACTTGCACTTGTTATCTTTCTCAAATCAGTACATGTTGTCTGGTTCCAGTCACCGCAATAATAATAGTTATTGTAACTAGAGTATCCAT
>CACXCK010000105.1 GCA_902766135.1 uncultured Erysipelotrichaceae bacterium | reverse complement strand
AATCTAGTAGAAATACTAGATATCTTTATTTTTTTCAAACAAAAAGACAAATAAGTCAAAATGTGACCTATTTGTCAACAGTCTGAAGCAAACTTTTAGTTTGCTTTATTTATTGTTAAGTGACTTATAAAGTAATTATTTTTGATGCTAAATGTTGATTTAATTGTTTTTCGCCTTATTATTGAATTTAAACCAAGGCCATTACCTTTTTCTTTTGTTGTGTAGTATAGTTCTCCTATTTCATCTATGTTAATACTTCCTTTAAATGAATTGGTAATTGTTATGGATATTTGCTTTTCTAATTCTTTAATCTCAATTAAGATCAATTTTTCCTTTGTTTCTTTGCTGGCTTCTAAAGCATTTTTTAATGTTATTCCTAAAACATCACAGAGCATATTATATCTTTTTGGTCCCAATATGCTTAAGAGATTTTGGGTTATTCTATTATCTATTTTTACATTTATCTTATCATCTTTATATTGATAAATAACTTCTAGTATTAAACCACTTATACCTCTAGGCATTTTTTCTATATCATATTTTATATAAAAAGAGTTATTTTGTTCTTTAATTATTTCGTTTATAACCTTTTCTTTTTCTTTATTTGGAACAGTTTTTAAGCCAATTAATTTATTTTCCATGTTATGTTTAATTGTTTTATACTGCACTATTACTTCTCTATTAATATAATCATTTTTTTCAATTATTTTATTTGTTTTTTTTAAAGTATAGATATTAAAATGCAAATATAAAATATTGATAAGCAGCATTAAGGCTATTCCGCCTACTGCTAAGTTGTTTATTAATACTTTATCATTTCCCATGTTTTGTACACTTATATATCCTATTATAAAGAAGGCCCATAGTATTGATGATATTGTTAGAGCACTAATTTTGAATGAATATAATCTTTGACATATTTTGTTAATAAAATTTTTTGTGGTTTTTATTCGAGATAAGCATACCAGTGTGCTTATCATTACTAATGTTGACGTTGACGATAGTAATTGAATTGCTGTCCGATTTAATTCTGTTATATTAATTGGTAACATTATTATCATTGTCACTAAATCAATAATTATACTAATTACCCATATTATTAGGGCATAAATAATAGATTTTTTAATATTTTTGTTAAAAAAAACGGTATAATCAATTAATACATTTAAGTAAGTTAAGATGGCAGTTAAATTGTGTAAGTTAGACACTTTAATTAATAATTGTAATAAGCCAAAAATTATAACAATTATCATATTGATTATGCTAATTGTTATTTTTTCATTTGTTAATTGTTTATATGTATATATCCATGTTATTTGAAGAATAATACCCGTAATGAAATATATTATGTTTTCAATCATTTTTCTATTCCTTTCTTGTATTTCTTAGATAATAGATCTATTTTTTGGCCAGTATCTAATTTAAAATAACCTTTAGCATAATTTCTTTCACACATTCTATCTTTATTAGCAATACAGCTTTTATGCGTTTGAACAAATCTGCCATCTAATAGTTCCAGGACTTCTTGAAGTGATTTAGATACTTTATATTCAACATCATTATCAGCATGAATAATTATTTTTCTTTCCTCTTTATCTCTTGATATATATTGTATATTTTTAAGATAGATTTCTAAGGTAATGTGTCTGTTTTCTATTTTTAAAATTTTCTTATCTAACTTCATATTAAGGATTTTTTTAATATCTGCTTTTAGGCGAGTGTCCATGTTTTGAAATTTTTCAATAAAGTCAAAAACGTTGTAGACAGTTCTATAGGCACTTTCAAACATATTATCGTGGCTAGTAATGAATATTATTTCACTATCCCAGTCTTCTTCACGTATTTTTTCGGCTATTTCGATACCACTTATGCTGTTTTCTAACTCAATGTCTAAAATATATATTTTAATAATATTGTGATTCATGATTTCGTCTTTTAAAGATTGGTTGAATCCTTCATAGTAAAGAATATTAAATTCTTTATCTTTTTGAATACTTAGTTCAACTAATAATTCTTTTATTTGATTTTGAATATTTAAATCATCCTCGACTATTATGATACTATACATATATTACACCTTCTACATTTGTATATTATAGCATATCTATTTTTTATTAAATACTGCTATATTTTTTTGTGGTTCAAAGTCATAAAAAAAGAATAGATTTTCTATTCTAGTTCTTTGATATTTCTATTAAAAATACTGTTTGGATTTGTTATTTTGCCATCAAGATATGTTTCTATTAACAAGGTATTTGGTTCTTTTGTTTCTAGTAAACTAGTTCCAGATGAAGCGATTACTTGACCTATAGTTACTTGATCGTTTTCTTCAACTTTTATTTCTCCTAGTGAATAATAAACAGATGTTAAACGATTATTGTGCTCGATAGTTATGACTTTACCAAGAATTTCATCTTCTTTAATTTCTTTTACCGTTCCGTCCATAATGGCTATTACATCGAAGGTATTTGCTGAGCCATATAATATGCCTGTATTTGGCATGTATGTATTAGCATAATATATTAAGGAATTTTCTTGAACACTTTCTTCATCATCTTTAGAATAGAAGTCTTTAAGAACATTTATTCCTTCTCCTTGGTATGGAACTGATACTTTTACATCTATTTGTTCAATGACTGGAAGTGGTTCATCTTCAGCAAATACAGTAGTAGTATAATTATGGTAATTATCATATTCCGCTTTTTTTCTCAGTAGATTTTTACTTAACATAGTTATACTAGTGGCCATTATACCTAAGACTATAATGTAAATAATACTTATGACATATCTTTTTAAATATCTTCTTTTCATATTTCCTCCTATCCATATTGTGGATAGGATAAAAATATTTATGCATTTATTTTTGCTATTTTCGTATTTTGGTAATAATGAGATAGAATACTTTTATAGTCATATCCTTCTTTAGCCATCCCATTAGCGCCATACTGGCTCATCCCTACTCCGTGACCATATCCTTTAGTTGTTATTTCGACCTTTTCTTCTTTAATACTTATTTCCATGTCAGTAGAACGAAGTCCTAGAATGGCTCTTAAATCTGTACCTTTAAATTCTTTACCATTAATTTTAATTGTTAGTAATCTGTTTGTATCACTTCTACTCATATCCTCTATAATAATTGTTTCGCATGAGATTTTTAATTTTTCACAGAATTCATTTTTAGGGATACTCTTTGTGTATATATAATTGTTTATAGATTCGTTATCCCAAGAAGACTCTACACTGTTAAGATATGGTAGGTCTTGTTTAAATACGAGAGATGATTTTTCGGTATAGCCATTACTCATTGAAAAATAAAAAGCATTTATAGTTTTATCTTCGAATGTTATAATTTCACCTGTTGTACTAGTTACAGCTTCTCTTACTTTTAAATAATTAGTAAAAAATAATGGTCCCCATTTACGAAGTAGTTGTTCATTACTTTGATACGCTTGATCTTTTGTGCCAATAATGACATCATAATCTAGATTTCTTGTTTCTTTTTTGTACATGGCAAATGTACGAGCGGCCACAGCTTGGGCTTTTAATGCTTCTAGTTCAAATGACGATGGCATTTCTGCGGATACAACACCAATAATATAATCTTCAATATTAAGTGTTGTTATACTTCCATCTTCTTCATTTAATAATCTAATATAAGTTACTTTTTCCCCATCTTTGATTGGAAGTGGTTCAAAGTATACATTCTTTACTGTAATTGATATAAAAGCAAGCACAAAGGCTAGAATTATAGCAATAGCTAGTAGGATTTTATTCTTCATAACCCTCCTTTATAATAGAGCCAGAAAAAATGATGATGTTAAGAAGCCTAGTGCAAGAGTTAGAAACATGGCAAGAATTCTTGCTTCCCAGATGCGATTTTTTTTCATTATTTTTTCAAAATTTACACCTGATAGAGCGAAAGCAGAAAATAAAGTACATATCATGTATATATATATTTTATAATTCATAATATGTCTCATCCTCTATTTTATGAACTTTAGCTATTCTTCTTAGATGTCTTTCTTCGGTTGGGTTCTCTGTTTGAATAAATGTTTTAATTATTTCTACTGCCAAATTAATGTCTAGTCCACCCATAGCAATCATATTACAGCCATTGTGAGCTTTAGCGTGATGAGCATCTTCTACACTTGATACGCGCGCACAGTAGATTCCCTTTACTTTATTAGATGCAATTGATACGCCTATACCGTTACCACATAGAATAATACCTAAACTTCCTTTATCATTAAGAACATGCTTAGCTACATCTAGAGCAAAGTCTGGATAATCATCTTCAGGACTATGAGGAATAGTACTTTCTATAGTGTCGATACCTTCTTTTTTTAAAATTCTTACTATTTCTTTTTCTAAGGGGTATCCCTTATGATCACTACCTATATATAAATTCATAATATCACCTAAAAACATTATATCATAAAAAAAGAAGAATTATTTTTCTTCTTTATTCATATTGTATTTTTTGTTAAATTTTTCAATGTTTCCAGCTTTGCTAGCTTTTCCTTGTTTACCTGTATAGAATGGATGGCATTCTGAACAAATTTCTACTTCAATATTATCTTTAGTAGATAATGTTTTAAATGTTGCACCACATGCACAAGTAACAGTAGCTTCTTTCATTTCTGGATGAATATTCTTTTTCATATTTCTCCTTTCGCCATATCAAAGTCCTTGATATAGATTTCTTTTGTCTTTAGTATTATAACACAATATTTAAGTATTGCAAGTAGTATTTAACTTCTCTTTTATCAAATTGAATATTAATTCATGGCCTTTATAGTTTAATTCATATGAGTTTGGCTTAAAAAAGATGGAAGGATAATTTGTTATTTCGTCTAAGGAAACATATAATAATGAATGGTTTTGAGCAATTTTTTGTATTTCTTCGTTAACAATTGGGGACTCTTTATAAAAATATGTGCCTAGAATAATTATTTTTTGATGATTATAATTTCTTATAAATTTGATAATTTTATTTAGTCTTTTTGCGTATTCTTCAATTATATTTGTATCTATATCGTTATAGTAAGATAATTCTTCCATACCTATCCAAATTGTTATTAGAGAAGATTTTGAAATAGCTTGAGTAAGTGATATATTTGTTTCTTCTTGTTGATAATTATTGTTAAGTTTTAATAAAAGTGATTCAGTTGTTTCGCCTAAATTAGCGTATTCGTTTATAAACTCTATTTTTTCACCTTTTGATTTAAAGTATTCATATATGTAATCATTGTAACTAAATCCTTCCATTTTGTTTAAAGTCATGCCCCGTGCCAAACCATCACCAAGAGCTAGATAGTATTTTGTTTTAGGAGGGATATGATGATAAATAACAATTGTTAAGATATAACATATTATTATAGTTAAGATGATTCTTTTCTTCATGTATTCACCCATTAAAGTGTATGAAAAAAGAAGATTATATATTAATCTTCTATCATTTTAATATTAGCTCCAACACCTGAAAGTTTTTCAATAATATTTTCGTATCCTCTTAGTATGTATTCAACATTGGAAATTGTCGTTTTACCTTCGGCTATTAATCCAGCAATGACGAGAGAGGCACCCGCTCTTAAGTCTGTTGATTCTACTTCTTCACCATGTAACTTTGTTGGGCCTAGAATAGTTGCTGTTTGGTCTTTAACACTAATGTTAGCTCCCATTTTATTTAGGTAAGGCACTTGTCCCATGCGATTTGAATAGATTGTTTCTTCTAATATGCTTGTTCCCTTGCATTGTGTCATTAGAACACTTGTTGGCTGGGCTATATCAGTTGGGAAGCCAGGATATATTAGGGTTGTAACATTGAATGATTTTAAATTATTAGCTTTGTTGATAACTAATTCATTAGTTTTTAAATCAATTGATACGCCTATTTCTTGTAATTTTGATATAAGGGCATTTAAGTGTTCTTTAATAACATTTTTAATAATAAGATTTTTTCCTAAAAGAGAGCCAATTATTATGTATGTACCAGCTTCGATGCGATCAGGAATAACTTCAATCATTGCTTTATGTAAGTATTTAACTCCTTCAATCGTTATTTTGCTTGTTCCAGCTCCTTTTATTTTTGCTCCCATATTATTTAAGAATGTGGCAATATTAACTATTTCTGGTTCTTTTGCAGCATTGTGAATAATAGTTGTTCCTTCTGCTTTAACTGCTGCATACATAATATTTATAGTTGCCCCAACACTTGCAAAATCTAAATATATTTTAGATCCTTTTAATTTTTCAGCTTTAATGATGTAAAAATCGTTTTTCTCTTCTATTGTTGCTCCAAGAGCTTCAAATCCTTTTAAGTGATAATTTATTTTTCTAGCTCCTATTTTACATCCTCCAGGGAAAGCTATTTCAACACTTTTGTTGCGGCCTAGTAAGGCTCCCATAAAATAATATGAGGCTCTTAATCTACCTGATAGTTCTTCTTCAATGCGACAATTTTTAACATCTCTAGTATCTATTCTTAAGGTATCTTTATTAACGCTTACTTTAGCGTTTAATAATTCCATTATTTCAATTAAGGCATCACGATCTGATATTTCAGGGACGTTGTAAATTGTTGTTTCTTCATCACACAAAATAGCTGCTGGAATTAAAGCAACTGCACTATTCTTTGCGCCAGATATAGTTATTGTCCCACTTAATTCTTTTTGACCTTCAATTATTATCTTTTTCATAGACTCATCCCTTCAGTTTTAATATATCAGAAAAAAAGGTATTTGAAAAGAAATTTGTAAATCATTGACAAAGATAATAACCGCCTAGCGTTATCAACATTCCAATACTTATAATTCTAGTTTTATCACCTAATTTATTTTTTGCTATATTTGATATTTTAAAACCTGTGATGGTGAAGAGGCTACTTATTATGCTAAATAAGAGCATTGCTACCATGATATGTTTGCTAATAGCTTTTATGCCTATACCGGTAGTAAAAGAATCAAGAGAAACGCTTATAGCAAGAAGTATTATAGAAATAATATTTAAAGAAATAAAATCGTTTGTTTCTTTTGTTTCAATGTAACAACGAATGCCTAGAATTAGTAGTAAGCCTCCCAGCAGATGGTGGGCATTAATTTTGAATATGCTAATTAAAGTAGTTCCTAACATATTACCAAAGTATGGCATTAAAAAGTGAAATAAACCTACTAATAAAGTGAATATTAGTTTATCAATCTTTCTTAGTCTCAATGTACCAATTGATAATGCTACGGAAAATGTGTCCATGCTTAAGGCGATGGATACTAATAAAATATTAGTTAATTCATTCATATTTAATACTATGATTGATGTTTATTAATTATGTCTTTTATTAAAAAGTGATAATCGATGTTATCTTTTTTTTCATTTTCTATTAAACATAAAGGTGGGTACATTACACACCACCAATTATCCCCTAATCCTTTGCCAATGGTAATAACCATTGATTCATAATATCCATCTGGAATATTGAACCCTAAGTATTCTTTAGGAGGAAAATAGTTTTCACCTATTGAAATAGAGGCATCAAGATGATTCTCATCAATTATTTTTTGGAATAAATGTTTGTTGTCATTTAGTATGGATATAGCTTCTTTGCTACTGTGAGCATTACTCATTAATTCATCGATGATTGGGGTAATTTTATTCTTTAGTTCCTTTTTTATATTTTGGTCTTCTTCTCTATTAGAATTTGCTATGATTCTTAGTCTAATTGCTGTACTTGGAATAATAAGGCTGTCTGAATTAAGATAGAATATAAATAATGTTATAAAAAAAAGAAGAGGAATTATTTTTTTCATTTTATCACCTATTCTTTTTATGATTGAAATAATATTTTTTTATTCATTTTTTTATTATTCTTTTGAAGACTCTTTCACGTTCTTTGATGACTTGATATGGGTTTTCACGCATATTTTCATAGTATGATTCAATAAGGTCTTTTTCGTAGTTGGATGATTTAATATATATTAAAATGTTTTGCCACATATGAAAATAAGCAAAGAATTGTTCATAACTTTTTTCATAATCAAATAGTTTATCTGTACTAATTATTTCATTATCAACTAAAGGATTATTACAAGTTCTAAATTCGATTGTTTTTCTTCCTAGACGAAACATATATTTTTTTAATGATAAATACTCGTTAATACCTTTGTAGTTTGGTTCTGAGTTTTCAAAATACTTTATTATTTCTTCTACTACTTTCCTATGATATGGTCTTGCAAAGATTCCTATTGTTCTTCGTAATTCATCACCTTCAGCATGTGAATATTCGTAAATTTCTCCTTCGAAAGCTTTTAGAAATTTTATAAGTCTTATAAAGTATTCTTTGTTTTTTTCAAGTACCTCTAAGCCAAAGTGAAAATGAAGAGAAGCACTACTATTACGTTTAACTCTATCATAAGCTTTTGTTTTTTCTAGAACATCAAGAACAAGTTTTATACTTTTTTCCAGTTCTATTTCGTTATAAATAATCGGAGATATTATTTCTCCACCACATAGTAATTCGTCTGTTAGGTCTATTTCATTTGTTATATTATATTTAGAATAGTCTAGGTATTCGTGAGATTCTTTAGTATACAAACTACTATTAGGGATTAAGGCACTTGCTTTTTTGAGAATTATTCCATATGTTTCTAATTCGTACCCCATGCCATAGCCAAAATCTTTATTCATAAAATCACCTTTTCAAGTTTTATATTATCATACTACAAATATTGTTAAACAAAAAGAAAAAGTGATAGAAATCACTTTATTATTCGCCTGCTAATTTTCTTTTTAAATCTTCGGTTTCTAAAGCTTCAATTATTGGGTCTAATTCGCCGTCCATAACTCTATCTAAATTCATAATAGAGAAACCAATACGATGGTCTGTTACTCTGTTCTGAGGATAGTTATAGGTTCTTATTTTTTCGGAACGGTCTCCTGTACCTATTTTGGTTCTTCTTTCAGATCCCATTTCTTTTTCTTTTTCTTCTTGCATGTTATTATATATTCTTATTTTTAATAATTTCATTGCTTTATCTTTGTTTTTTAACTGACTACGTTCATCTTGACATGTTACAACCGTATTAGTTGGTAAGTGTGTTATTCTAACAGCTGAATTAGAAGTATTAACTGATTGGCCTCCAGCCCCACTGGAATGGTAGACGTCTATTTTTAAGTCGCTTTCTTTGATATCAATATCAACATCATCTATTTCAGGCATTACTAGGACAGTTGCTGTTGAAGTGTGAACTCTGCCTTGGGTTTCTGTTACCGGAACTCTTTGAACACGGTGAGCACCGCTTTCATATTTTAGTTTACTGTAGACATTTTCGCCTTTAATGATACATTCAACTTGGCTAAATCCTCCACTTGTACCTTCTATTTGATGAGTTGTTTCAATTTTCCAGCCGTTTTTTTCTGCATAATAGGTGTACATTCTCATTAAGTCGCCCGCGAATATATTTGCTTCATCACCGCCAGCGGCCCCTCTTATTTCCATAATAACATTTTTGCCATCATTTTCATCTTTAGGGATTAGAAGAATTTCTAATTCTTTATTTAATTCTTCTAATTTATTAGTATTTTCTTCTATTTCTAATTCTGCTATGCTTTTTAATTCTGGATCATTTATTAGTAATTTAGCTTCTTGTAAATCATTTTCACATTTTAAATATTCATCATACTTAGTAACTATTTCTTTTAAATCACTTTGTTCTTTAGAAAGTTTACTAACTAATTTAAAGTCGTTCATTACTTCTGGTTTAGATAGCATTTCGGTTAATTCGTTATATCTATCTTTGATACTCTCTAATTTTTCTTGCATAGTAGTAAGCCTCCATTTCTTTTATTAGTTTTCTTCGTCTTCTAAGTCGTCAATTACAACTAGGTCTTTTAAATCATCATCGGTGTCATCATCTTCAATATCATCTTCGTCATAGTAATTATCTTTTTCTTCTTCAATTGTGTCTTCTTCTTGAATACTTTCTTCATATTCATCGTCATCTTCTTCAACTACTATTTTAGAACTATGACGAGTACGAATATCCCAATAACCATTCTCTAACATAATAAATTTTTGATTAGTTGTTAGGGTTTCAAAAAATTCTGTGATGTGATTTAGATAGTCATCTTCGCTTAGTTCTAATATATCACATACTTCTTTAAATAATTCGTTGATTTTCATTTTCTTTTTTGTTGTTTCTAAAATTTTATATGCTATTTCATCATATGTTAGCATTTCTAATTCTTCTTTACTTATTCCTTTTAATTTCATATATAATCTCCTTACATTTTATCTGGAATATCTATTATTAATAGATTTAACATGTCTTTTAAGATATTATTAGCTAGATTTAATAATGTTAGCCAATTACTCTTTTTTTCTATATCATCTAAATTATTTATATGATTATTTTCGTAAAATGCGTTTAAATTAACACATAGTTCGTATACATAATTTGCTATTATAGATGGTAATTTAAGATCTACTGAGCGTTTTATGGCATTTGGTAGTTCTAGTATTTTTATTCTTAAACTACGATCAAATTCATTATATACTGTATTATTTAATTTATTAAATGTTTTGATGTCTTTTAAAATTTTGTTGATTCTTAAATATGTATATAATGTGTATGGACCTGTCTTGCCATTTACTTTAGAAAATTTTTCAATATCAAAGATATAGTCTTTTTCACGGTTGTTTTGTAAATCTGCAAATTTGATAATAGCATTAACAAGAATATCTAAATCTTTTTCTTTCATATCAGTGTTCTTATCGTTACTTTTTAAAAATATTTCTTTTACTTCTGCAAATAAATCTCTTAATTTAGGTGTTTTGCCATTTCTTGTCTTAAATGGCTTTCCATCTGAATCATTAACAGTACCAAAGCCACAGAAAGTAAAATCGATATCAATACCGAGTTTTTTAGCTATTCTAAAGAAACCTGTGTAGTGATTAGTTTGTCTATTATCAGCAACGTATAAGTAGTGATTGGCCTTAGATATTTTTTTTCTTTGATAAATTGTGGCAAGGTCTGTGGAAGCATATAAATACGCCCCATTACTCTTTTTAAATATTACCGGAGGAAGCTCGACATGATCAGTATCCTCTTTAATATCGACTACATATGCGCCTTCACTTTTATATAGTAATTTTTTGTTAATTAAGTCTTTTTCAACCTCTTTTAGGTATGGATAGGCATCTGATTCACCAAACCAATAATCAAATGAAACATTTAAATATTTATAAATATTTAAAATATCATTCCCTGATATTTCTCTTATGATTTTGAAATATTTATTATATTCTTCATTGCCATCTTGTAATTCTTTGGTAATATTTTGGCAGCATTTTAAGACTTCGTCATTTTCTTTACATAAGGCACTCATTTCTGGATATATGCGTTCTAAATCGTCTAGGGTTACTTTATCTAGAGATATGTTTTCTTTTTTTAATCCATAGATTACTTCACCTATTTGTAATCCATAATCACCTAAGTGAACATCTGCTTCTACAATAAATCCCATGTATGCAAGAATTCTTTTTAGAGATTCACCAACTATTGCGCTTCTTAAATGGCCAACGTGCAATGGTTTAGCAATATTTGGGCCACCATAGTCTAAAAAGTATCTTTCTTGATGCGTGGTGTCTAATCCATATTTTGGAGTATTAATCATATTATTTAGTATTTTATTAATGTAATAGTCGCTTAAAGTAAAATTAATGAAACCAGGAGGTAATAATTCTACTTTTTTAAACATATCATTCGATGGTAAATTAGCAACTATTTTTTCGCCTATCTTGATAGGACTTTCGTGTAATTCTTTAGCTAATTTAAATAAGCCATCATATTGATAATCACATAAGTCAGCTCGATTAGATATAATTATTTCAACTTCATTGGTGGGATAATTTAATTTAGTTAAAGTCTCAACTAAATACTCCTTTATTTCTTTTTGAATCATTTTCTATTCTCCTTCTAGTTCTAGTATTATTAACGTATCATTTTCTTGACTTTCAAGGTGATAGGAAATTTCATAGTTGTTTTGATTCGTCAAAAGAATAGCATAATCTACCTTAAGATGCAATAGATAATTTTCTTTTTTTAAAAATAATGTACTTTTTTTGTTTAAAATGTCCAGGGTAAAAGTGTATTCTTCATTTTCACGAATAAATAATTGTTCATTTAGGTTTATTGTGTTTTTAATATTGTCTATAAAAAAAGTTATAGTGTTATTATTAGAAAGATATGTTAGATCTTCTTCTAAGATGATATTATTGTCGTTTACTAGTTTTATATGCATATTTTTTTTCATATTACACCCCATTTGCAAAAGATTATAACATGTTTTATAAAAAAAAAATAGCCGGACTTTTTAGCCGCTACAAAATTGTAATACCTACAGATATTAACCCCATTATTATACCTGCTAAGATGACACCTGAAATAATAGCTAATACTGATTTTTTAAAGTCCATGTCTAGTATTGATGCTGCTAGAGTTCCTGTCCATGCTCCAGTTCCTGGAATGGGAATACCCACAAATAGTAATAAAGCCACGTATAAGCCATTTTTATCAGACCCAAGTTTTTTGCCTGCTCTTTCTCCTTTTTTTAAACACCATTTAAAAAAATTACCAATTAGACGTTTATTACTTCCCCATTCTAATACTTTACGAGCAAAGAAAAAAATTATTGGTACTGGCACCATATTGCCAATTATGGCTACTATATAACTATTTAAGAGAGGAAGATTGTTGGCAACAGCATATGGAATAGCCCCTCTAAGTTCAATGAGAGGAACTAGTGATAGTAAAAAAACAATTATATAATCCTTTAACATATAACACCTCTATATGGTATTATAGCATATTATCAATTATATTTTATAAAAAATAAGACATAATACTCCTAGGTGGTAAAATGAATAAAACGATTAGAGTTATTCTTTTTATAATTATTTCATTTGTCATTTTCTTAGTAGGACTGTATGTTTATGCTTTCTTTTCACCAAAGTTAGAAATTAAAAACAGAGGAAAAATTTTTATTTATGATGATAAAGAAAATTTAATGTATCAAGGTTCAGGGTCAAGCGAATGGATTAGTTTAGATGATATTTCTCCAGATCTTATAAATGCTGTGATAAGTGTAGAAGATAAAAACTTTTATAAGCATCAAGGATTTGACTTTCTAAGAATAATTAAGGCTATATCTCATAATATTCGTTATAATACTTTAGTTGGTGCTTCAACTATTTCTCAACAATATATTAAAAATTTATTTTTGTCTTTTGATCAAACTTGGGAGCGAAAAATAGAGGAAGCTTTTTTGACAATTGAACTAGAAGTTCATTATACAAAAAAAGAAATATTAGAAGGGTATTTAAATACTATTAATTACGGAGAAGGAAACTATGGAATTGAAGATGCTTCGAAGTATTATTTTAATAAGAGTAGCAAAGATTTAAGTTTAGAAGAAGCTATTATGTTAGCAGGAATTCCCAAAAGTCCTAGTAATTATAATCCAGTTAGTGACTATGAAGCGTGTATTAAAAGGGCTAAAACGGTGGCTATGACAATGGTTAAAAATGGCTATATTACTAGTGATGAAGAAAAAAAACTATTTACTAGGCAAATACCTATCTATGGTAAGCGAAGTGAAAAAAATTTAGAAATGATTATGTATTATCAAGATGCCGTCTTAAGTGAATTAGCTAGTATTAAGCAAATACCTTCATCGTTCACACAATCTAGTGGTTTAAAAATATATACAACTTTTGATTCTTTGGCTCAAGAAAGTATGGAACAAGCTATTTTAAAGCATATGAATATGGATGATGATTTACAAGTAGCAAGTATGATAATTGATCCTAAAACAGGAGGGGTAAAAGCTTTAAGTGGAGGTAAAAACTATGCTAAAAGTCAGTTTAATAGGGCGTTAATGGCTAAAAGACAAGTTGGTAGTACAATTAAGCCTCTTCTTTATTATGCAGCTTTGGAAAATGGGCTAACTTCTTCATCTTTATTTAAGAGTGAAAGAACTACTTTTTATTTTGATAATGGTAAAACTTATAGCCCAAGGAATTATAATGATATTTATGCTAATCAAGATATTACAATGGCTGCCGCGATTGCTTATTCTGACAATATATATGCTGTAAAAACTCATCTTTTTTTAGGGACAGATGTGCTAATTAAAACAGCTAAAGAAATGGGAATAAATGAGTCTTTAGAGCCTAATCCTTCGTTAGCCCTTGGAACAAGCGAACTTTCAATGATTGATTATGCGAGTGCTTATACTACTCTTGCTGGCGGTGGTGATAAAAAGGATATT
>CACXCK010000104.1 GCA_902766135.1 uncultured Erysipelotrichaceae bacterium | reverse complement strand
TTCATTCATTTTTACCTCCATAATTATTGTATCAAAAAAAGTAGACAGTTTCTTTTTTACTGTCTACTTTTACTTTACCACTTTATTAGTATTTCTTTTTTTTATTTACTTTTTATTTCTTAATTGATATATTTTAAGTGGTGATAATATGAAAATAATTAAGGCTAACGAAGTTGCCTCTTTAATTAAAGATAATGACATGGTAGCCATCTCTGGAAGTGGTGGTTCAGGAAGTCCAGAGGCTCTAATAAGAAGTGTTATGGATTCTTATTTAAGTGTAGGACACCCTAAAAATATTGGTGTTACATGTGGTATCTCTCCAGGTAACTTAACAAATGATGATGTTGGTATGAATATGCTTGCTAAAGATGGTTTAGTTGGGTATGCCATCTGTGCCCATTTAGGTATGGGAAGAGTATTTGGTAATGCGATTGGCGCCAATAAGTTTCCAGCTTTCGCCGTCCCACTTGGAGTTATAAATCATCTCTACCGGGCCATCGCCGGTCATGAAGATGGTATACTTACCCACATTGGCTTAGGCACATTTGCTGACCCTAGAATAGAAGGATGCCGGGCCAACGAAAAAGCCAAATCTCTAGACCCAATCGTTGAAGTTGTAAACATTAACGGTAAAGAAAACCTATTTTATCATTCATTTAAAATAAACGTGGCTCTTCTAAAGGGAAGTTATGCTGATGAAGACGGTAACATCTCTCTAGAAGAAGAAGGTATTATTGGTGAACAATATAACATGGCTATTGCAGCCCATAATAGTGGGGGCATCGTAATCGTTGAAGTAAAAGATGTTAAGCCAAAAAATTCCTTCCGCGCAAGAGACGTCTTAATTCATTCTTCATATGTTGATTATGTAGTTATAAACCCTCCAACAGATTCTCTAGGAGACTATAATATCCCATTCTATCGCCCTGAACTTACTGGCGACAAAAGAATCAAACTTGAAAGCATCAAAGTAAGAGAACTAGATGAAAGAAAAGTATGTGGTCGTCGTAGTGCCATGGAACTAAAAAAAGGTGATGTTATAAACCTAGGCGTTGGCATGCCAGACTCAGTTGCAAACGTCTGTGCTGAAGAGGGGATGAGTGACAATATCTATTTATCTGTCGAATCAGGCCCAACAGGTGGCGTCCCAATCGGTGGTGTAGTCTTTGGAGCCTCCATAAATCCTGACTCCGTTATTCCTACCGCGGAACAATTTGATGCCTATAATGGGGGAAGCCTAGATATGGCAGTCGTAGGTCTTGCCGAAGTAGATAAACATGGTAATGTAAACGTATCTAAATTCGGTACCAGAGTAACCGGTCCAGGAGGATTTATAAACATCACCCAAAGTACCAAAAAGATTGTTTTCATGGGAACATTTACTGCCGTTAATCTAGAAGAAAAAATAAGTGATGGCAAACTTCACATTATAAAAGATGGTGAAAAAAATAAATTCGTAGATAAAGTAGAACAAATAACATTCTCAGCTGACCAAGCAATTAAAAACAATCAAGAAATACTTTATGTTACAGAACGTTGTGTTTTCACTCTTACTAAAGAAGGTATAACCCTTACTGAGATAGCCCCAGGTATTGACCTTGAAAAAGATATCCTAAGTCACATGGACTTTAAACCAATCATTCATCCTAACTTACATCTAATGGATGAAAGAATCTTTAAAGATGAAAAAATGAATATTAAAGAAAGTTTTATGGGTAGGAGTAATATATGAAAGTATTAATAATTAACGGAAGTCCTCATAAAGATGGATGTACCGCATTAGCTTTAAAAGAAGTAGAAAAAGTACTAAATAATGAAGGCATAGAAACAACAACCATCCACATCGGTAACTTGGATGTAAGAGGCTGTGTTGCTTGTAATTACTGTCAAGAACACCACGAATGTGTATTTAAAGATATTGTAAATGAAGCCTCTAATACTTTTAAAGAATGCGATGGTTTACTAATTGGCTCTCCCGTATACTACAGTGGCATAAATGGTACCCTCTCTGCCTTCTTAGATCGTTTCTTTAATAGTAGCTATGTTAAAAAAAGTATGAAAGTAGGTGCTGCCGTAATATCTTCAAGAAGAGCAGGTTCAACCTCTGCTTTAGATGAAATATATAAATACTTTGGTATCTCTAACATGCCAATTGCCACAAGTACATACTGGAATGAAATTCATGGTAGTAAAAAAGAAGATGCTCTAAAAGATAAAGAAGGACTAGAAACAATGCGTAATCTAGGCTTAAACATGGCCTTCCTAATTAAATCAATTAATTTGGGAAAAACCTCACTTGGCCTACCAGATTACGAACCTAAAACATACACTAACTTTTTAGGATAAGACTTATTAAAAGTCTTATTTTTATATTTACTTTTTTTCTTATTTTTTATATTATTATAATGGAAAAAAGAGGCATAAACTATGAGTAGTAAAAAACATTTTATTGATTTAGATATTTTAAGATTATTATCTTGTCTAGCCGTCTTATTCTATCATATAGGCTTATTAAAGGGAGGATACTTAGCAGTTTGCACATTTTTTGTTATAAGTGGCTTACTAGATGTAATATCAGCCTTTAATAAAGAAAAATTTAGTCTTAAAGAGTACTACTTAACCCGTCTAAAAAAACTATATATTCCTCTTTTACTTGTCGTTGGCATAACTATTTCTATTACTAGTTTAAACCCTGACATAAACTGGATTAATCTAAAACCAGAAACAATGTCTGTCTTATTTGGCTATAACAACTTCTGGCAACTAAGTGCTAACCTAGATTATTTTACGAGACACATATCTTCTCCATTCATGCATTTTTGGTATATAGCCATCTTATTTCAATTAGATTTAATATTCCCTTTTCTTTTTAAACTATTAAAAAAGATAAAAGAGAAGACTAATCTATCTATCCTTACTTTTATCCTATGTACAATAAGTATTACCTCTACATTTATCTTTTATTACTATTCTACTAAAGGGGATATAATGTTTGTTTATTACCATACCATAACAAGATGTTTTAGTTACCTCTTTGGCTTATCTCTTGGTTTCATTTACTGCTACCATAATAAAAAGTTTACTTCAATTCCTTACATCCACTATCTATCCTTACTATTCCTTATTATTTTATTTTTTATTGGTGATGCTGCAGATAATCTTTTCCCTCTATATTTAATTTTAACTTCCATCCTTTCTTTAGCCTATGCTTCATCTGCCGTTACACATGATTCTAAAGAAAACAACGCTATACATTATTTAAGCGGCCTATCATATGAAATCTATTTAGTTCAATATCCTGTAATATATTTCATCCAAATGCAAGATTTAATAAACCCTCTTAAAATAATTTTAATAATCACTTTAACTATTATATCATCATTACTTATCCACTTTGCTTTAAGTAAAAAGATGTCGTTTAAAATACTAAGAAAACTACTATTAGTAATACTTATAGTTACAAGTATTTATGGCTTAGGTATTTTTATAACCAGCGAAGATCACACCGAAGAAATGCAAAACTTAAAAGAAGAATTAAAGAAGAATGAAGAACTACTAACTGAAAAACAAGCAGCCTATGCTAAAAATCTAAAAGCCGAAGAAGAAAAATGGAATGAAGTATTAAAGAATTTAGACAGTGAAGAAGAAAACATTGGCACGATGGTTAAAAACTTGTCTGTAGTAGGTGTTGGTGACTCGGTGATGCTTGGTGCAGTTGATGCTCTTTATAAAGAATTTCCAAATGGTTATTTTGATGCCGCGATATCAAGAACAGCTTGGGTTGCTAATGGCATTCTTGTAAGTCTTAAAAGCCGTGGTATGTTAAGTGACCCTGTAATATTTAATCTAGGCGCTAATGGGGATTGCCCTGAATCATGTAAAGATACTATTATGCGTACCCTTGATGGTCGAAAGCTATTTTGGGTAAATGCTACTAATGATAAAGATGTCCACATAAATGCTAAATTAAATAGTTTAGCTGAAAAATATCAAAACGTAACTATCATTGATTGGGAAACTATTTCTAAAGGCCATAAGGAATATTTTGTCGCAGATGGTATTCATCTAACTGAGGCGGGAAAAACGGCTTACACTAATGCTATCTACGAAGCTCTATATAATTCATACCTAGAAGAATATAAAGCACATAAAAAAGAACTTATAGAAGAATACAATCAAAAAATGAGTAATCGTCTAACTCTTTATGGCAATGATTTATTACTTAATGCCAATGAAGAATTAACGAATACTCTAGGCAATGCCAATATCATTATCAATAATGACTTTAACTTTGCCTCTCTAATTAAAGATATTAAAACTAAATTAGATAATAAAGAGCTAACTAACCGTATTATCTTCTTATTTGATAATTCTGTCCATCTAACTAATAATGAATATTCTGAACTAATTAAACTATTACCTACTA
>CACXCK010000103.1 GCA_902766135.1 uncultured Erysipelotrichaceae bacterium | reverse complement strand
TGGTGACCTGTATGGGGTTTGAACCCATGAATGTAGCCTTGAGAGGGCTATGTGTTGAACCACTTCACCAACAGGCCAAGAAGATAATGATATATTACCACAAATATTAATTATTTACAATTATTAATTTAGTTTTATAAGTCAAAAAAATAAAAGCTATATAATTAGCTTCTATTTTGTTCTAATTCATACTCTTCTTCCATTGATGGGTACTTATGGATTACGCCATTTAAAATGTAACCATAGTCTTTATCATCAGGTAAATTCTCTGCTGTATCAGGACTAACTCTCAAGAAATACCATTTTCCATCTCTTTTAACAAAGTTGAAGTAGTACAAATCTATTGGAGACATCCCATAGTCAACTTGATCATGACAATCATCACCATAACATGGCATTAAATATACATAATAAAGCTCTACATCTTCAATATCATTATATAGGTTTTCGTTTCCTATTCCATATTTTCTTACATCATCTTCGTTAACATCTTCATATTTTCCTCTTATATATTCTAGGAAGTATTCTTCATTAGTATTTTCTAAATACTCTATCTGTCTTACATAGTAATCGTATCTATCCTCTAATTCGGTATTACCAATATCATAATATGTGGTATAGCGATATTTACTAATGTCTTCTTTTTTATCTAAGCTAACTAGTAAATCTTTAAATAAGACTTTGTAATCACTATATCCACCCGCATTCTCATTACTTAGTAATACAGATGGCTTTTCCACTACTTTTTGCGCGTCATTTTTTGCTAAAATAATATTAGGAACAACAACACTAACTAAAGTAATTGATAGAATAACGCCATACATATGCGATTTAATAAATGTTAGTACAGCATTTACAATACTGCCTCTTAGTTCGCCATCTAGATTATCTGTAATTAGGAATTCTAAATCCTTATCAAATGGTCTAAGTCTTTTATGACAAGATGTACGCTTTTTCCTTTTTGAATCATTTATAACTCCACAATGGATACAATAACACTTATTCATTTGTTACACTTCCTAGTACATATACTTTTATCGTATTAATATCATTTTCTTCTTTTTCATATGATAATTTATAATAACTGTTGATATTTGAAGAATTAACTTCAACTAAAATATTATTTAAATCATTAATGCTTTGTTCATTAACTAAGGTATCATTTTCATAATATTTAATATATATTTCTTTGACTTCGTTAGGTGCATATATGTTGAGTGGGGTTTCTTTTTCTTTAGGATAAACATAGTACTCTTTATCTTTCGTGTTATAAGCATACGTATAATTATCGTTAGCTAATAATTTCATTTGATAGCCGTTTTTATATATGAAATAACCACCGATTAAAATCGTTATAATAATGCTTAAAGCTTGAAATGTTTTAGAACCAGTAATCTTAGATAATGTTAGTTTATCGTACCAATCTTTTAATTTAACTAGCTTATGCCAGATGCTTTTTTCTTGTGAAGACGCTTGTTCTTTTTTAGTAAACTCATTGCCACATTTATAACAGTAATTAGCATGATTAACATTTATATATTCACACTTTTTACATTTCATTATAGTCACTTCCTAAAACAAATTAATAATATCTTGGAAAGTAATAAATATCATTAGAAGCATTAATAGTATAAAGCCTACCATAGTAAAGGCATTTTCTATTTTGCTATTTATTTTACTTCCTTTAATTTTCTCTATAATCATGAATAAGACGTGGCCCCCGTCAAAAGCTGGGAATGGCAAAATATTAATGAAACCAACATTAAGTGATAATAGAGCAAGCGTATAAATTAGTTGACTAATGCCTAAGCTAAGGCTTTGATTAACAACTTGGTAGATTCCTACTGGGCCTGATAAGTTTTTTATAGACAAGCCTCCAGTAAATAAGCCTTTTAAAGTTATAATCATCGATAAAAGCATATTTTTAAATTTGATAAATGGGTATTTTAGACAGTTAATGAAGTTTTTTTCTTGTTTGGTATCAATTTGAATGCCAAAAACTTTTCTTTCTTCACCACCATCTAACGTTTCGATGTTGGGAGTTATTTTAATTGTTTCAATATTACCGTCTTCTCTTCTTAGTTTAAATTCATATTCGTTTGAGTCATATTTGAAGTATAAATATAATTGCCCTACATCCCATGATGAAAAATCGTGGTTATTAACGCCTATTAATTCATCACCACTTCGGATACCTGATTTTTCGGCAGCAGATCCTTCTTGGACACCAGAGATAATAGCTTTCTCGTTTTGTGGTCCCCAGATGAATGAAATAATAAATAAACAAAGAAGCGCTAAGACAAAGTTATTAAAAACACCGGCAACTAAAACGCAGAAACGTTGAAGTGCAGGACGATTACATAAGAATTTTTCTTTAGGTATTTCTCCATCATCTTCATAAATTTCACCAGCCATTTGCACAAATCCCCCAACAGGGAACGCTCTTAGATTATAGTCTATGCCATCTTTGCCTTTGTGGCTATATACTACAGGCCCCATACCAATGGAAAATTCGTAGATATAAACACCTGACTTTTTAGCCATTATGTAGTGACCAAATTCATGGACTAAAATTATAATTCCTAATATCAAAATAAATACTAATAAACCAATAAACCACATAGTTATTCCTCCTTATATAAATCTTAATAATAATACATACGCAAGGACAGCAAAAATGGAACTATCTAAGCGATCTAGAATACCACCATGTCCTGGTATTAAATTAGAAAAATCTTTAATGTTATTCTCGCGTTTAATTTTACTAAAGAATAAGTCCCCTACTTGAGAAATTAAAGAGATAAATAAACTCATTAAAATAATTTCTAAAATGGGCATGCCTGGTAATAGGTAGTAATGAAAAATACTTGAGATGATTGTTCCAGCAATAGAGCCACCAATATAACCTTCTAGAGTTTTTTTAGGACTAATATTGGGAAATGGATGATGAGTACCAATAAGCATACCTGTTAGAAGGGCAAAAATATCAGTAAAAACAGTAATTGAAAAGACATATAACAAGTGATATACCCCCGTATTACGTAACCATATAAGAGAGTTAAAAGCAACGGCTAGTAGAATGACACATCCTAGAAGGTAAAAGGCATCTTTCGTATCATACTCTCCTTTTTTATAGTTAAATAAAGTTGGAATAAAGAATAAAAAACTCATAATGATTAGAACACGATGTGAAATACCGTAGCTAAATGTTCTTGCTTGATATTCATATAAAACTAAAAATAGTAGTGATATCATTGATAAAAGGATAATACCATTAGGAATTTTGGAATGACTTGTTTTTAAATCTAATAATTCTTTAAAGCTTAATAGTGATAGTATACCCATTGTTATAGCATAACTTCTTCCACCTGCAATAAATAATGGAATAAATACTAAAGCCATTACAATGGAACTTATTACTCTTTTTTTCATTTTATCACCTACTAATTTTAAGTATATCTTATTTTATCAGGAAATTCAATCAAAGCTTTATTCTTCTCTTACATTTATAGAGTATAGACGCCACGCATCCATGAAATTATTGCTATAATCAATACCTGGGAAACGTGAAGCATTTTTGATTCGATTTTCGAATAAAGCTATTTTACCTTCTAAATCGCCTGAAGCAATTGGGTATGGAAGGCTGTATCCCATTTTTACTAGTTCTTCTACCCCACGTGAATTAATCTTAAAGGTCGTATTTGTTTTATCTTTGTGATATAGACCAACAACCACTTCTAGATATGTTACGATATAATACATAATAATCCTTTCTAGTAAAAAAACTGTTTACTTTGATCGTAAACAGTTCGGTTAATCAAAAGACTTAATTATTTAACTGCGTCTTTTAATTTTGAACCAGCTTTGAAACTTGCAACTGATTTAGCAGGAATTGTGATTTTTTCTTTTGTTGCAGGGTTAATTCCTTCTCTTTTTGCACGAGTTTTAACAGAGAATTTACCGAATCCTACAAGTACAACTTCCTTGTCTTTTTTAAGTCCAGCAGTAATTCCATCTAATACTGCATCTAAAGCACGTCCAGCTTCAGCTTTACTCATGTCTGCATTTTTTGCAACATAATCAATTAATCCTTGTTTTGTCATTTTATCATGACCTCCCTTTCAAAACTATAAGGTTATTACCCTTACATAATAAAAGTATCAGATTATTCGCATAAATGCAAGAAAAAATCAGCAAATTTCACGTTTTTTAACATTATATAACAATGGCAATAAAGTTATTTGACCCTTTGTTGACAATTTTGGTTACTGTTTGACCTACTTTAAAACGGGTGTTCTCTGGAAATGACGCTAGTTTACCTTGAATTGATTCTTTAACTATTTCATCTAAACTGCGCCCAAATATTTCGCTTTTCCAAATACTATCAGGATTAGTCTCATAATCTTTCATAATGTAGTCTATTAATTCTTTACTTTGAGATTCAGTGCCTATGATTGGAGCGAATGTGCTGTCCACATCAACTTTAACAATGTGATAGCTACTAGCTTCGGCTTTTAATTTCACGCCGTATCTTCCCCCTTGTTTTATGACTTCTGGAGTTTTTAGGCGCATATCTTTAAGAGTTGGATAAACTATTCCATAACCACTTTTTTTAGCTACTTTGATAGCTTTTTTTATTGAATCTGTTTCTTCTTTTCCTTCTGTGTAACTAAGTAATACTTTTAGTTTACCAGATTTAGTTTTTAATTCGTCGCCTACAAGTGATTCTAATACTTTATTATATAATTCATCACTAGTATCTAGTTTGATGTGAACAATGCCTTCTGAGGTATCAAGCTTACTAATTTTGGCTATATTAATATATGGAGAGTCTTTGAATGATTCAAGTATTAAGGATGCATCTCTTACTTTGCTGATGCTTGTAGTGCTTTCTTTTATTTTTTCTATATAGTGAGCTTTTATTTCGTTTGTTTTAGGAAGAATTGAAATCCATTCAGGTATATCAAAGACGATATCCATAACAGGAAATTCATATAAAGCTTCTTTTAAAACATTAAGAATATCTGATTCATTCATATCTTCAATATTCAGTGGTAGTGTTGGTACTTCGTATGAATTTGCTAATGATTCTGCTAGAGCTCTCGTTTCCTCTGCATTTGGTTTGTTACTATTTAGTATTATAATGAATGGTTTACCAATGCTTTTTAATTCGTTAACAACTTTTTCTTCGGCTTCTAGGTAGTCTTCTCTTTTTAAGCTTCCAAATGATGCATCTGTCGTAACGACTATACCTATGGTGGCGTGATCTTTGATTACTTTTTCGGTACCTATTTCAGCAGCCTCGATAAATGGTACTGCATCATTAAACCAAGGCGTTTTTACCATTCTTGGGTTACCATTTTCTTCTGTATAGCCTAAGGCATTTGGAACAACAAATCCTACACAATCTACAAGCTTAATATTGACTTCTAAATCATCAACTTTTATTTTAGCTCCATTAGAAGGAACAAATTTTGGCTCTGTCGTCATAATCATTTTTCCCTCAGCACTTTGGGGTATTTCATCTAGGCATCTTTTTTTCTCATAGTCGTCATAAATATTTGGCACGACGAGATTTTCTATAAAACGTTTAATAAATGTACTTTTTCCCGTTCTTACCGCCCCAACAACACCAAGATATATTTCGCCGTTACCACGTTTTGCTATTGATGTTAATAATTCTTTTTTATCCATTTAAATCACCTATCAAAATATATGCTCGAAAATAAAAATAATGTGTTTTTTTTTAAATAAGCAGCACAAGCGCGTACTGCATAACGCAATGCATACAAAAAACATTTTTTTTGATAATCTTATTTTAGGAAGGAAGTTGGCATTATATTATGACGAAAGATGGATTTAGACTAAATTACGAAAGAAAAGAAAGCATAAATAAAACAGTTCGTTTTCCTCAAACACTTGTCAAAAAGATTGAGAAAATAATAGAAGGTAAACAACTTAATTTTTCGCAATTTGTTATTCAAGCTTGCGAATATGCAATAAGAAATTTAGATGAGAGATCAAAATAAAAAAGTCTTAAAGACTTTTTTATTTTACAATAATATTCACAATGCGACTTGGAATGTAAATAAACTTTACTATTTCTTTACCCTCGATGTTTTTTTCTATACGTTCTAAATGTAAAACACGATCCTTTACATCCTCTTCTGTATCATTTACACCCACTTCAACTTCATCTCTTAATTTACCATTTATTTGAACACCAATTACTTTAGTATCATCTAAAGTTTTTTCTTCATCATAAGTTGGCCAAGGTTCATAAGCGATTGTATCTTTATAGCCAAATTTTTCATGCCATATTTCTTCGGTAATATGTGGGCATATAGGGTTTAATA
>CACXCK010000102.1 GCA_902766135.1 uncultured Erysipelotrichaceae bacterium | reverse complement strand
TTAGGAACTAATAAGGAACAATCTATTACAATTACTTCAAATACTAATTTAACTGATGAAGAAATTGATAAGATGATGAAGGAAGCAGAAGCTAATAAAGAAGCAGATGAAAAACGTAAAGAAGAAGCTGATGCTAAAAATGATGCAGAACAAATGATTTATGCTACTGAAAAAGCTATTAAAGATTTAGGCGATAAAGTAGATAGTAAAGATAAGAGTGATGCAGAAGAAAAGATTAAAGATTTAAGAGAAAGTCTATCTAAAGATGATATAGATGATATTAAGAAAAAGACTGAATCTTTAAATGAAGTAGCAATGAAGTTAGCAACTAAAGTATATGAAGAAGCTGCTAAGAATAAAGAAAATACGACAACTGAAGAGAAGAGTGAAGATGAAAACACTTCAAAGAAAGATGATGTAGAAGAAGCTACTTACGAAGAAAAATAATTGAGGTTCTAGGAAACTAGAACCTTTCCTAAATAGAAAGGAATTATATGGAGTCTTTAAAAAAACGTGAGGAAATAAATAGTAATGATAAGTGGGATTTAACTAAGTTATTTAAAAGTGAAGAGGTTGTAGATGAATATACTTTAAAAATTAGAGAGTATGTTGATACAATCTTGGGAATGAAAGGACATATTTTAGATAATTTAAGTACTTTAAAAGAGTTTTTAAAAGTAGATGAAGAGTTTGATAGATTAGAATCAAAAATATACTTATATCGTTATTTAAAGAGTGATGAAGATACTTCTAATATGGTAAATAAGGGTAAGTTAGAAGAGTTAGATGGGATACTTAGTGAAGTAAGTGATAAATTATCATTTATTGTGCCTGAATTTATGGAAAAAGACTATCAGTATGTGTGGGATTTAATAAAAGATGATGATGAGTTAAGAAAATATAAACTATATTTTGAAAGATTGTATCATTTAAAGAATCGAACTAAATCAAAAGAGGAAGAACATATTATTACTCTTGCTTCTAACGCTTTTGGTGGGGGAGAAGATGCTTTTCTGTCACTTGATACTACCGATGCTTTATTTGGTAAGGTAAATGTTAATGGTGAGAGGATAGAACTTACCCAGTATAATTATCCAACACTCATTGAAAGTGATGATAGGAAGATTAGAAAAAACACTTTTAAAACATTTTATAAGTTTTATAATAATCATAAGAATACTTTTGCCTCACTTTTAAAGAGCAATTATGATGAGTTAGAATTCTTTCGTAAAATAAGAAAGTATGATAGTGCTTTAGAGATGAGTTTGGATAAATCATTTATAAGTGAGGGTGTTTATCATGCTTTAATAAGAAATATTCATAAATATAATTATATTAATCAAGATTTTCAAAAGTTAAAGGCTCATGTTCTTAATTTAGATAATGATTATCATTTGTATGATACATATGTAAATTTAAAGAATAATAATGAAAAGAAATATACATTTCAAGAAGCAAAAGAGTTGGTGTGTAAGGCTTTAAGCGCTTTGGGTAGTGATTATTTAAAATCTTTTAATAGTATTATTGATAATCATGCGGTTGATATTTATCCGAGTCGTGGAAAACATACTGGAGCTTATCATTTTGGTGTATATGATAGTGAAAACTATGTGTTATTAAATTTTGATGGTAAGTTTAATAGTGTTTCTACATTAGCACATGAGATGGGGCATGCCATACATAGTAAATATAGTAAAGAGGCTAATCCATATATATATGCTGATTATGATATTTTTATTGCGGAGATTGCTTCGACTGTTAATGAAACATTATTATCATTATATATGATAGATAATGCTCAGGATAAGAATGAAAAAATATATTATTTAACAGAGTTTTTAAATAAGGTTAAAGCAACTATTTATAGGCAAACAATGTTTTCTGAGTTTGAAGAGTTAATGAGTAAGAGAGTGCAAAATCATGAGAGTATGACAGAAAGTGATATTACTAGTGCATATTATAAATTAAATCAAGAATATTTTAAAGATTCCGTAATACTTGATAAAGATATTAAATATGAATGTCTTAGAATACCTCATTTTTATAGTCCATTTTATGTTTATAAATATGCGACTGGAATGATTAGTGCAATTGCAATAGTTAATTCAATTCTTAATAAGAAAGATGGATTCCCTTCTAAATATATAGAATTTTTAAGTAGTGGGTCAAGTTTAAATCCATTAGATATTTTAGGTATTGTTGATGTTGATTTAGCGAGTGATGAAACTTATGATGAAGTATTTAAGTTTATTCATAGTAAGTACAAAGAACTAAGTGAATTGGTAGGTGAGTAAGATGGCAAGTAAGAAAGATTATTATGAAGTATTAGGTGTTAGTAAGGACGCTAGTGAAAGTGAAATTAAAAGTGCTTTTAGGCGTCTTGCTAAGAAGTACCACCCTGATAATAAGGAAACTGGTGATGAAGCTAAGTTTAAGGAAATTGGGGAAGCTTATGCAGTATTAAGTGATGAGGGTAAGCGTCGTCAATACGATCAATTTGGTTCAGCGGCTTTTGATGGAACAGCTGGTGGATATGGGGGATTTGACCCTGGTGATGTTGACTTAAACGATATTTTAAGAAGTGTTTTTGGGGGAGGATTCTCTGGATTCGGCGGATTTGATGATTTCTTTGGGGGTTCTACAAGAAGTAGTAGTAGGGCTCGTAAAGGAAGAGATACGATGGTTAGACTTGATTTAACCTTACAGGAAGCTGCTTTTGGAATAGATAAAGATATTGAGTTAACTTTAAATGATACTTGTCCTGAATGTAATGGAAAAGGCGGATTTAATGAGAGTACTTGTAGTTATTGCCATGGCTCTGGTTATGTTGTTAGTGAACAGCGAAGTTTGTTTGGAGTAGTACAGAGTAGAACTAGTTGCCCTAAGTGTGGGGGAACAGGCTCTTCTTTTAAAGATACTTGTAGTAAGTGTCGGGGAACTGGTAATGTAAAGGCTCGTAAAACAATTAGTATTCATATTCCTGAAGGAGTTGAGACGGGACATCAAATGCGTATTTCCGGTAAGGGAGAAGCCGGTGTTAACGGTGGCGCTAATGGCGACATTTATTTTGAAATAAATGTTATGAGAGATTCTTTCTATGAAAGAGATCATGAAGATGTATATATCCATGTACCAATCACTGTTACGGAGGCTATATTGGGATGTAAAAAAGAAGTTCCAACACTTTATGGTAATGTAATGATGGATATTAAAGCAGGATGTCAAAATGGTGCTAAGTACAAATTAAAAGGAAAAGGATTAAAGGTTGTTAATTCATCTAGATGTGGTGATGAGTATGTCGTAATTGATGTAATGATACCTTCTAAATTATCAAGGGCCCAGAAAGAACTAATTGAAGAACTTAGTGATACTGATTTAGAAGTTAATCCTGAATTTAAAGCTTTTAAGAAACATCTATAATGTTTCTTTTTTTATGTTTTTTGTTAGTAATGGAATGCTTGCAAAATAATATAAATATGTTATAATGAGAAGGTCCGAAAGGTGATAAGATGAGAGAAGAAAATAAAAATGAGTTTAATTTAATTGTTAGTGATATATTAAGTAATAGTAAGTTTTTAGAGTTAAAAAGTGATTTACATCATGGTATTAGTCGTTATGAACACTCATTAAGAGTTGCTAAAATGACATATTATATTAGTAAATATTTAAAGCTAGATTATGAAAGAGTTACAAGAGCTGCATTATTACATGATTTTTATACTGACAATGATACAATGCTTTATAGTAAAGAAAAAACTTTAAAAGTACATCCTTCTATAGCGCGTGAAAATGCTTTGAAATATTTTAGTATTGATGCTATGCAAGAAAATATTATTGAAACTCATATGTTTCCTGTAACCCTAAAGTTACCTAAGTATAAAGAAAGTTATTTAGTAAGCGGTGTTGATAAATTAGTTGCATTAAAAGAGATGAGTTGTTATAAAACAGTGAGACAATTTGGGGTCTTTGTAATATTTATTTTTAATATGTTAGCTATCCATTTGAATGGATAGTTTTTTTGTGTTTGTTTACCAGTTGTTATTGTGTTAAAATAAAGGTGGAAAAGGGATGATTCTAATGAAAGATTTACGGGTTATATTTATGGGAACACCAGATTTTTCGGTTCCAGTATTAAAGAAGTTGATTAGTAATTGTAATGTAGTTTTAGTTGTTACCCAGCCAGATAAAAAAGTTGGTAGAAAACAAGAAATAAAGTTTAGTCCTGTTAAAGAAGTAGCAATCGAAAATAATATCGAAGTGTATCAACCAGAAAGAATAAAAGAGGAATATCAAAAAGTTATTAATACACCTTGTGATATTATTATTACGTGTGCTTATGGACAAATAATACCAAAAGAAATACTTGATTTTCCAAGACTTGGATGTGTAAATGTTCATGCATCACTTTTACCTAAAAATAGAGGTGGAGCGCCTATTCACTGGGCCATTATTAGAGGTGAAAAACGGACTGGTATTACGATTATGTATATGGCTCCTGGTATGGATGATGGGGATATTAT
The DNA here is from genome assembly GCA_902766135.1 of uncultured Erysipelotrichaceae bacterium. GTDB lineage: Bacteria > Bacillota_I > Bacilli_A > RF39 > UBA660 > Ventrenecus. The sequence continues at coordinate 1,585 of CACXCK010000102.1, read as the reverse complement.
TAAACAAAGTGGTATTGATATTTTAGATAGCGATAATGTCGGAACACTTCATGATAAATTAAGTGACCTTGGAGCTAAATTATTAATAGAGACACTTCCTAGTATAATAAATGGGACTAATGAAAGAATAAGTCAAGATGAGAGTGAAGTAACATTCTCTTATGCTATAAAGCGTGAGCAAGAAAGATTAGATTTTAATTTAAATGGTAAAGATATAGTTAATCGTATAAGAGGGTTAAATCCATGGCCTTTAGCTAATATACTTATTAATGGTGAAGAAATGAAAGTTTATGAAGCAAGCTTTGAAAGCAAAAACATTAAAGAGATTGGAAAAGTTATAGATGTAAAAAAAGATAGTATTGGGATAACTTGTGCTGATGGGGTTATTTATTTAAGAAAAATTAAACCATTTGGAAAGAGAACAATGGAAGTTAAAGATTATTTAAATGGCGTAAAATTAGAAGATATCTTTAATTGGAATATTAATTAGAATAATAAATAAAAATATTTGTCATTTTGCTAAAAAAATGATAGAATACAATATACCTTGAAAGGGGTTGTTATGATGGATAGTAAGATTATTAAAATATTAGAAGAAAAAATTGTTGAAATACAGGAAAAAAGTGCTGATTTTAAAGAGAAAAAAACTATTTATGAGGCATATAAAAGTGTTGTTTCATCTTTTAAGACAAATAATTATGATGAATTAATCACGGCTACGCATGCAATGCCTTATATTCTTGATGAAATTGTTCCAATTGATGAATCTATTACTATTGAAAAAGAAATGCTTGAAGCTATTATGATGGTAAAAAAAATGGATAGTAGAAGTTATCAAGATATTTATGATGCTAGAAGAAGCTCTGATAAATTTAATTTATATGTCTTAACTTTTGAAAAGAAAAAACTTGAATTAGAACGAGAATTATCAAGAGAAAAAGACGAAATATATAAGTTATGGGACTTAGAAAAAAAGTGTCGTTTATTAATAAAAAAGATAAATTTCAAAGCTTATATCGCTCCTTTAGAAATAGTTTTAATTCATGAACTATTAAAGGGCAAAAATGTTTCTTATGAAGAAGAGAAAAAAATTCTTGAAGAAATAAAAATTAACAATGAGCAATATAGAATACCTTCTCCTAATCCTGCTAAATCAGTTTGTAAAAATTTAAAAACTGAATTTAAAATGATACATATAAGTGAAGAAGAAAGAGAAAGATATGCTTATTTAAATGGAACAATACATGATATTTATATTTCTTTGGAATTAACACCTGATGCAAGTTATGTATATAAATATATAGAGACTTTAAATGATATGTTTGTAAGTCCTCAAGAATTATCATATGTCGTTAGAATGCTTATCAATATGTATATAAGTTATATTTATGAAGATATTGATGAAATGAGTGAATTTTTAGATGATGAAGAATTTACTAAAATTATAATGGATTCTTATCGTAGTCATACGAAAGTTTATTATCCTTTAGAAAAATATTATAAGGAGAAGTTTTTAGGTAAACAATTAATAAGAGTGAAGGGGGATTAAAATGAATGCAAGACAAGAAAGAATATTAACAACCTT
>CACXCK010000101.1 GCA_902766135.1 uncultured Erysipelotrichaceae bacterium | reverse complement strand
TATTTTTTTTATCTTTTCCATAGCCTCTCCTTTATAATTCTTCTGTTAATAATCTATTAAGTTCTACAGCATACTCCATTGGTAATTCTTTCTTAAAATCCTCAACAAAACCTAAAATAAATAATTCTTTAGCTCTTTCCTCACTAAGTCCACGACTTTCTAAATAAAATAACTTTTCTTCACTAACCTTTGATACTGTTGCCTCATGTTCTAAAACACTTGTTGGATTATCTACTATATTTTTAGGATATGTATCACTTTTACTTATACTATCTAATAATATTGTATCACATTTAACATTAGCTACACTGTGATGTGCTCCCCTGGTTATTCTAGTTGTTCCACGGTAATTTGCAACCCCGCCATTAGAAGCAATTGATTTATTAACAATATTACTTTTTGTATATGGTGCTAAATGAATCATTTTAGCTCCAGCATCAAGTATTTGTCCCTTTTTAGCGTAAGCAATTGATATACAGTTACCAGATGCTCCCACACCATTTAAAATGACACTAGGATACTTCATTGTAACACCACTACCAACATTACCGTCTACCCATTCCATTAACCCGTCTTCACTAACTATAGCTCTTTTAGTAACTAAATTATAGACATCATTACTCCAATTCTGGATTGTACTATAACGGCACTTAGCCCCCTTACCAACATATATTTCTACTACTCCAGCATGTAGGCTACTCTTAGAATAACTTCTCGCTGTACATCCTTCAATATAAGATAACTCTGCATAATCATCAACAATAATAATTGTTCTTTCAAATTGTCCTAAAGATTCACTATCAATTCTAAAATAACTCTGGAGTGGTCTATCTACTTTAGTATGCGGAGGAATATAAATAAAAGACCCTCCACTCCATACAGCCCCGTTTAAAGCCGTATATTTATTTTCATTATACTTAACTAAATTATTAAAATACTTCTTAAATAACTCCGGATGTTCTTTTAAAGCCATATCAGTACTACAAAATATTATATCCTTATCAGTAATGTTCTTGTGATACACAACTTCACTCTCTAACTGATTAGATACTCCATCTAAGTACTTACCCTCAGCCTCCACAACACCTAGCTTACAAAAAGTCTGATATGTATTCTTATCAACATCTTTCCAGTCACTCTTTAATTCATCTGTCTTCTTATAATACAATATATCATCAAAATTAATATTTAACTCTGGCCCAAAAGTTGGTTCATCTTGACGCAAAAACTCTTGATAACTATTAAGTCTAAAATCCGTCATCCAATTTGGTTCGCCTTTTAATTTTGATAAATTTATAATAAAATCTTCGTTTAACTTTTCCATAAACATCACTCCTTAATTATATTAAAAAAAACATTTAAAGTAAAGTTTTCCTCTTTTCAAATACTACAAAATATGATATTCTTGTTATAGAATAGGAATGGTTGTATGAATAAAGTACTAGAAGATAACATTCTCTACCTAAATGAATGGATGCGTTATAATCCATCCCTTAAAGAATCATTAAAAATTGAAAATAATAAATTACTTCACAACAACGAATCAATAAACTTAAACGAAGTATATCTTCCTGAAATGCTTTATAATGAAACATTCAGAAAAGACATTCCCCTCGAAACCGAAATAACAGGTAATGACTTATTTAATATCATCAAATTATATTATCAAACGAATGAAATATTAAAAAAAGAAGAAGCTGAAACTAAAGATTCTCCTGAAGTAATTAATATAGAAATTAAAAATAATTCAAATAATGAATTTCTAGTATTCACCGATGAACATAATAAAAAATATCGTTTTAATACTAATACCCCAGAAAAAATCATCAATATATATAATGAATTAAAACAAACAAGACGTCGCATCACTATTAAAGATTTAGAAAGAGTGATAAAAAATGCTAACTAGAAATGAATTTGAATCACTATCTCACAAACCAACACCGTGGACCAAAGAAGAAGAATATAATATCAAAGAATACTTAAGATTTATTAGAGACTCTCAAGAATATAAAGAATACATGTCCAAAGAAAACATTGGTTTGTTAAATGATTTCCAAAAAACAACTTATTCTCTTCAAGAAAAAAAAGATAGTAACATTCCTCTTAATCAAAATGAAACAATTATCCTTACGAGTGGAGCTAAAATTCTTGCTAATTCCAAAAAAGAAAAGAAAGAAATTCTTGAAGAAAAAGCTTATATCAAAACTTTAAAACGTAATAACGCATATGATCGTCATGGTGGTATATCAGCAAGTTTAGCTACTTTATTCATCGTCATAAACTTAGGAATTTTTATCGCTGGTTTAATTTTAATGTTAAACTAGTCTTTTTTTTATTTTGTAACATATAATCTTTATAGAAAGAGGTTATAAAAATGGAAATATTAAAAGTTTCTTCAAAATCAAATCCCAGTAAAGTAGCTGGAGCAATTGCTAATATTTATCGTGAAAATGGTTCCGTAGAAATCCAAACAATAGGGGCCGGTAGTCTTAACCAAGCTATCAAAGGAATAGCTATTGCAAGAGGCTTCGTCGCCCCATCAGGTGATAACTTAATTGTGATACCTGCCTTCCAAGATGTCTCCTTAAATGGCGAGGCCAAAACAGCCATAAAACTTATTGTAACAAACAAATAACATCTGACTTTCGTCAGATGTTTTTATTAACTCATATCAACCTCATAAGGATTTCCTACACTTCCATCTCCCCCACTTTTAAACGTAGTGCCAGGTCGAAGAGAAATGGAAGGACGGACGCCATTAGCATTGCCCACATAGTAGCTGCCGAGCCAAAAGCCTGCCGTGCCCACGTCACGCCCGCGAGCACCGTCGTTGTCGAAATAGAGAGGCGCGGAAGCCCAGTAAATAGCACCTGTTTTATTTGATGTATAATTTCCTATTAAACTATGTTCTGCAGTTGTAAGTAGTCCTACTGGATAGGTTAATGCTCCATTTCCTTTTGTTGTATCATTTACTGTAAATGCATCTCTTTTATTTGGACATTTCAAATAATATTTACTCTTTCCACCGTTGAAGTATAAATAATTGTTTAAACTTCCTGTCTCACTCCAGCCCCCTATATCATCTATTGCCCTATCATTACAGTATACTGTATCTTCTAAGTAGCTTTCATAAGTTGTTCCTAATATATTCTCTTTATACCAATAATCTATTACTCCTTTTATATGACT
>CACXCK010000100.1 GCA_902766135.1 uncultured Erysipelotrichaceae bacterium | reverse complement strand
TGTCATTGAACTATAGATGATGTTCATTAGGGCTCTTGCTATTATCTGATTTTTGTATTTATGAGATGATGGAGTTTTGGTAGCAAAGTATTTTGCTAGTTTTAAAGCTCTTTCAATAATAGTTAGTTGAGATGGTTTTTCAGCTCTTAAAAGAATTGCTATATCATCTATTTTTAGGAGATTCATCGGAATATTAATGAAGACATCTGTAGAATCTTTTATTTGTGAAGTTACAAATTTATATTTATAACGAGGGTTTATTTGATTTATATCTTTGAAAGCATTTTTATATTCACCAAATGAATCAAAAAATATTAAATTTGCGTTGTATGGAAGATATTTTTTACTACCCATAACATTTTGGATTATTCTTGCTACTCCACAACTCTTACCAGAACCTGTTCCGCCAAAGATACACATGTGATGCGCTAATAAATCATTAACTCTTGGATAAACATAATAATCTTTATAAACTGCACTTTTACCTAGTAGGACGCTATCTTCTGAATCTTGACCTACTAGTTCTAGTAGTTCTTGTTGGGAGATAATCCTAATTTTACTATTTAAACTTGGTTTTCTAATTAACCCATTGTTATATTTGCCATTAATAAACTCACCTAAAAACTTAACGTGAATTTCTGTAGCTTTAACTTCTAGTATTTCACCTAAAACTCTTTGTTCACCACTTTCAAATATTAAGTGCAAGTTCATAAGGTCAGTTACTGAGTTAGCACTTAAGTTATTTGCAATGACAGCAATATTATCACTAATGTAAAGAATTTTTCCAAACATGTTATCAATCCCCAATTCTTACTTTTTTATTTTACCACAAAAAGCCAAAACAACAAAGTATTTTTATCAATTTATTTTTTCTCTTCTTTGTGGCCATATAATCTTTTCCACCTTCTTTTAGGTTAATCATTCTGACAGGTACAGTTTTTTTGTCATAGTATAGGGATAAATTCATATTGTAACCCCTAGCGATATCATCATTAATACGTTTTGATATTTCACTACTCTTTATAACGTATTTTTTTTTAATTCAAGGGTTCTTTCACTGATAGGATTGCCTTGTTCGATTATTTGAAATATTTCGTTGCTTTTTAAAACCCATTTATCTTCTCTTGCTTCAATCATTATAGCTGGAGTGTTCTGTTTGTCTAAATCTCTTATCCAAAAAATACCTTCTATTTTTTGGGGCAAATCGACAACGTCTAAGTTTTTAGTGTTTAATACAAATACTTTCATCACACTCACCCTATATTCCTATCTTATATTATATAGAAAAAAAGTAATAAATCAATCTTTTAGGGCATAAAAATTAAAATATAAAAGCATATTTTCTGATTGATAGGATGGTACTTTGATATGAATTTTTTAGTTATAAATCAGTTTAATGATGTAAAAAATTTAGCTTCTTTAATTAACGAAAAAATAATAGATGTAATTCTATTTTCAGAATGCGAAGTGAAAAAAAATGACTAAGTTAAGAGTTGGAATATATCTTAGATTATCAAATGAAGATAAATTAAAAAATGATGAAAGTGAATCTATTAAAAATCAAAGAAAAATGCTTATGGATTATATTGATAAAAATGATTCGTTGGTTTTTAAGGACGAATACTCAGATGAAAATTTGTCAGGAGCAGGAACATATCGCCCAGAATTTGAAAGATTAATTGGCGATTGCGAAAAAGGCTTAATTGATGTTGTATTGTGTAAAAGTCAATCCAGGTTTTCACGAGATATGGAAATAGTTGAAAAGTATCTAAATAATAAATTTAAAGAATGGAATGTTAGATTTATTGGAGTTTCTGATAATACTGATACAGCTAATAATGGTAATAAAAAAGCAAGACAAATAACAGGCTTAGTTAATGAATGGTTTTTAGAAGATGTTTCTGAAAATATTAGAAGCGCTTTTAAAGCAAAAATGAATTCAGGCGAGTTTATCTCCCCTTTCGCACCATATGGATACATGATAAGTTCTAGTGATAATAATAAACTTATAGTAGATGAAGAAGCATCCTTGGTAGTTAAAAGGATTTTTCACTTATATTTAAAAGGTTTGGGATATAAAGAAATAGTTAAGTATTTAAATGATCAAAATATTGATTCTCCTTCTCTTTATAAATACAAGCATGGATGCAGATTAAATGTTGTTAGTCAAAGGCCTAGAGAGTTAATAAAGTGGAATTTAAATGCCGTTAAAACAATTCTAAATAACGAAGTATATATAGGTAATTTAGTCCAAGGAAAAAGAACTACTGTTAGTTATAAGAATCATAAAATAGTAAAACGAGACAAAAAAGATTGGATTACTGTACCAAATACTCATAAAGCTATTATTACAAATAAAGTTTTTAATAAAGTACAAGAAGAAATTAGGACTAGAACTAGAGTATCTTCAAAGAACACTATAGTACACCCTTTTTCCCATAAAGTATATTGTGGTTTGTGTAATAAAAGCATGCGTAAGAAAAATTCTTCTAAACATCAATATTTAGTTTGTGAAAATCCAAATTGCCGTAATAGGCACTCTATTCGTTATGATGTTTTAGAAGAGTTAATACTTGGTAACGTTAATGAATTGTGTGAAAGGTATTGTGACAAATATTTTATTACTAAGGAAGTTAATAGACAATTAAATGGGCAAAATAAGAAGCATTCTAAAGATATTACACATTTAAAAGAGCAATATGAAAGAAAGTTATCTGCGACGCTTAAATGTCTTAAAGATGTATACTATGACAGAACAACAGGACTAATTAACGAAGACCAATTTCAAATGTTATTAAATGAGTATAATAAAGATATTGATGATATAAAAAAATATCTTAATCATTTAAATGATGAATTAAACCTTAATGGTGAAAAAGAAATAGTACTTGATAATATATTACCTTTCAATAAATTAACGCGGGTTATTGTTCAAGAATTTATCCAAAAAATAATAGTTGGCGAACTTATTCAAGATAGTAGAAAAATATTTATTAAATGGAATTTGTAGTGTCTTTATAGTACTCAAAGAGTTGCTTTAATTAGGACACTTGCTTTAAAACCAACTTATCTTTTTTTAGATGAGCCTTTTAGTGCTTTGGATTATCAATCAAGAATTATAATTGGGGATGAAGTATATTCATTTATAAAGAGCAATGGAATTACTTGCATATTAGTTACACATGACTTAGATGAGGGAATTTCAATGGCTGATAAAATACTTATTTTAACAAAGAGGCCAAGTAGAGTTAAAAGGATGTATAAACTAGAATTTGATGCAAAATTGACACCTTTAGAACGGAGAAAATCATCCTCTATGTCTCATTACTATAAGATGGTTTGGAGTGACTTAGATGTCTTCTAAGAAAATATTATTAGTGCAAATTGGGATTGTTATTTCTTTTATCTTAGTTTGGGAACTGCTTGGAAAGTATAAAATAATTCCAATATTTCTATTCTCTTCGCCTTCAAAAATACTAGAAACACTAATTATTTTAATTCAAGATGGCAGTTTATTTTTACATCTTTATACTACTTTTCTAGAAGTCTTGATATCATTTTTGGGTGGAATTTTGCTTGCTTTTGGTGGAGCTATTATACTCTATGAAATACCTTTATTGTTTAAAATCTTGGAACCTTTTTTTACTATTATTAATAGTATGCCGAAGGTGGCATTAGGTCCTTTTTTGATTATTCTTTTTGGGGCTAATAAAGTGTCTATCATTATAATGGCTGTCCTTATTAATATGATTGTTAGTTTACTAAGTATCTATAATGCCCTTTCTTCTTGTGATTACGCATATATAAAACTATTAAATATCTTTGGGGCAACTCGTTATCAAAAACTGGTATATCTTGTTGTTCCTCAGGCTATGAAAACAATTATCTCATGTTTAAAAATACATATATCGCTCACATTTATTGGGGTTGTTATGGGTGAATTTTTGGTTAGTAAAGAAGGACTTGGATATCTCATTATTTATGGAATGCAAATTTTTAAAATGAATTATGTTATTCTAGGTATTATTCTACTAGTAATTGTCTCTTGGCTTATGTATTTATTGATTTCAAAAATATGTAAAAAATGGGAAAATAAAAACTCTTAACTATTATTTTAAGAGTTTTTTTGTTGGATTTTTTATCCAAGTTTATTGCCATTATCAGCCTTTAAGTCAGGAATTGCTAGTATTACTCCTGATTCGTTGTAAGCACCAAGCACTAGTACTTCACTTTTAAATGACGCTATTTGCTTTGGCGGAAAGTTTACAACGCCAAATATTTGCTTGCCAATTAGTTCCTCTGGCTTGTAAAGATCGGTTATTTGAGCAGAAGATTTTTTTATGCCCACTTCACTTCCAAAATCAATTTTTAGTTTATATGCCGGTTTTCTTACTCCTTCTAAAGCGCTGGCTTCAATAATTGTTCCAACCCTGATATCCAGCTTCATAAAATCTTCAAATGTAGCCATATATACTCCTTTCTGGTTAAAAAAAGAAGATAACTATGTTACCTTCTTGTGTTTTAAACTAATTCTAAACGAACTTGTAATGCGTCATCACCAATACGTTCATTAATCTTGATAATTCTAGTATATCCGCCATTTCTATCAGCGTATTTAGGTGCAAGTTCATTGAATACTTTACTTACTACTTCATTGTCATTATGAACGAATGCTAAAGCATTACGACGAGAAACTAAAGTTCCTCTTTTACCATAGGTAATCATTTTGTCGACAAATTTACGTACTTCTTTAGCGCGAGCTTC
>CACXCK010000099.1 GCA_902766135.1 uncultured Erysipelotrichaceae bacterium | reverse complement strand
GCACTCACCATCCACATAAGAAAACATTTTAGCCATATTAAAAAGAATACTAAGAATCTTATCTCTTTGTTCACGATGGCTAACATTTAAAATTATATTAAACGGAATATAATTACTTTCTATTCCTTCCTTATATTTACGCATATACTCTATTATTTGTTTTAATAAACTCTTATCTTCATCAGATAAAAAGAAAGAATCAATTTCCAAAAAAGCTTTCTTCATTTCTTCTTGAACATCACTAATATCTTTTTCTTCAACTTGGTTATTTAACTTATTTGCCGTTTCAACCCCAAAAAAATCCTCATACACATCTTTAAAATATTCTCTTGTATTCATATAACCACCTATATTCATTGTAACAAAAATAACCCCCTCAAACAATAAAAAAAGAACAATTTCTTGTTCTTATAAAAAGCTACTAATATTTTTAGTTCTCTTTCTTAACTTTAATTTCAAGCATTTTATCTTTTAATTCTTGCTCTAAAGATTGTAATACTTCTTCTGCTTCAGCACGTTTCTTACGACCATTTTCATGGATTTCAATAACTTTATCTAATGTCTCAATTAAATCTTGATTAGTTTTTTGTAAAGTTTCAATATTAACAATAGCTTTTTCACTTTCTTCAGCTATATCAATAGAACCTTGTTTTAAAGTCTCACTATTCTTAACTAACATATCATTAGTAAGTTTAGATACAGCTTGTTGACCTCTCAATGCTTGTTTAGCATGATTGATTCCTAAAGCAAGTACCATTTGGTTTTTCCATAACGGAATTGTATTAGTAATAGAACTTTGAATTTTTTCTACTAACTCAGCTTCATTATTTTGTAATAATCTTATTTGTGGAGCCATTTGAATAGATATTAATCTTGTTGTTTTTAAATCATATATTTTCTTTTCAAAACGATTAATCGTATTTTCCATATCATTAACTTTTTGAACATCTAATTGTTCTTTCGTTTCTTCTGCCTTTTTAACTAATTCAGGAAGAACTGTATTACGTAGTTCTTCTAGTTTTCTTTCGCCAGCAATAATATATAATGATAACTCTTTAAAATATTCTAAGTTCTTTTCATACATTGTATCAAATATAGAAATATCTTTAAGCATCATAACCTTATCTTTTTCTAAACCTGATTCAATTGTATCAATATTCTTTTCTATTTTAGAATACTTAGCAATTATTCTATCAATTTCCTTTTTAGCATTATAAAATAATTTACCTAAAAGACCAGAATTACCACTTTTAGAAATATCAGCATCAAAATTCTTTATCTGTGCTACCAAATCACTTAATAAATCTCCAACTTCACCTGTATTCTTAGTCTTAACATCTTCAAGAATTCCATCAGAAAACTTACTAATTTTTTCCTGTGCAGCTGCACCATATTGTAATACTTGCGTAGAATCAAAAACATCTATCTTTTTATTAAATTCATCTATTGCTTCTTTTTCTTCTTTTGATAAATCAGCATAAGATAAACTCTTTTCTATTTTTTCATCAGTTACTTTTGAAGCATCACTTACCAAACTATCAATCGCTTTTTCATCTATTTTCTTTTCAACTTTTAATTCCAATTGACTCATAATTCATTCCTCCTAACTTTCTTTCAAATACTCAATGATTCTATTATAAGTATTCATTTTTAAACTAGAAACTGTACTAGTTATATTTTGTGGAACAGCTATACCCATAGATGATACATCGTATGAGCCTCCACTAACACCAGTTCTAAATCCATATTTTTCCCAAGCAATTTGCCCAATCTCTTTATCCTGCAACGCGTGATATAACTTTTGACCATTTTCACTAAATGCTGCAAAACAATGACTATTCCAAATTGTTGGTGTTGGATATAAAATAACTATATCATCTTTAACCTGCTCAAATCCATCTGGGAAATTAGTTTTAAAGTTAATCATACTCTTTTCATAATCAACTATCATCGGTTCTCCACCCATACCAGTTTTTAAATATCTTTCAAACAAATCAGCAGGTGTATTATTCATATAACCAGATTGAATATAAAAATTCTTAAGCTTAGGTAAATTCTTTTCAACATTAGAATCAGTTACTTGACTTTCACTAAGTATTGATAACAACAATCCATAATAAGTAGCACCTGGACTAGACGTAACTGGATCTGTAGAAGCAACATTAATATTTCCATATAATTCTTTTAAACCAATATCACTCCACTTTTTGCCAGAAAGAATATAATTCATTAACTTAGGCATATCAGTAATATAATAAACGCCATCTATTTCAGTAACAATAGCTTCCTTTATCAAAGCTTCAACAACCTTTTTCCAACTATATATAACTATTGGTGTATTAAGTGTTAATCCACCTTCTAAAACTGTATAACGATCAGATTCATTTTTTTCTTTATTAGGGGCAAGTTTATAATAGTCATAGAATCTTTGATCAGATGTAAATAAAGCATCATACTTACTAACTCCATTAGAATGAATTGTAAATGACTCACCCTTAGAAATTCTGCTTACAATGTCACTATTACCAAGCTTAACACTCTCTCTTATTAAAGGTTGTGTTATAGTTTTACCATTACTCCAAGTATCATAAATAACATTTAATTTATATTTACTCTTTAATATTTTTTGAATCTCTTCATCTGCCAAGAAATCTTCCTTACCACCACCAGTAGCAACATATACATCAGTAAGATTAGAAAAATTTAATGCTCCAGCATTATTCTGAATATTCCGAATAATTACCATTGCAATAACTAATAGAACAAATATTCCAATCCCAATCCAAACTTTAATATTTTTCATTTATTACCTCCATTACTCATTTTTGAAATATCATTATCTATTATACCATCAGTTTTTAACATTGAATTAAAAACCTTCATTTCAGCATCTGCATCAACTATATCCTTCTGATATAAAGTAGACAAAATATTTTGAAATGCCATGCTAGCTTCAATAATCATTTTATCAGCACTCTTAATAAACTCTTTACCTTCTTTAGAAACCAAACGTTGATTCTCAATCTCATCATATCTAAGAGAAATATTAACTATCACAGGTAAATAATAATCAAAGAAGTTTCTTACGCTTTTCACTTTTTTAGGATACTTATGAACAGTCTCAATTATTTTATCAACCGAAACAGTTATATCCCCTAAAGCTTGCTTAGTATCATCATGTTCAATATTAGGAATAACTTTTTTTAATTCCTTATTCTGTTTTCTAGCTATATCTAGTCTTTTATTTAAACTTTTTTCTTCATCAATACTATCATTTACTTTAGCATCTGTTAGTATTAACTCACTTGCTCCTAAAGCCGAAATAGCAATAACAAACGAAGGCCCAAATGCAATCGATAAACCAAGATAAGGAATAGCAAAAAATGCCCCTCCCACTAAAGCTGATACAACATCTTTATGCTTCATATCATCCTCCTAATTATAACTACGTACTTCTTTAAAAGCCGCTTTTAAACCATTCTTACCATCAAAAACCTTACCATTAGTTAAAGAGGCAATTCTATTTAATTGACTTTCTGAAGAAGAACCAAATGTTATACTATAAATAGGAATATCTAAATCATATTTATGATAATAATCTTCTAATTCTTGATATGTACCATTATTAGAATATCCATCAGTCATTAATATTATTGTTTTTGTATAATCATTAGAACTAACTTGTCTAAGTATTCTTAAAGCTTCAATACTAGGACTATAAATATTAGTTCCTCCAACTGGATTTAAAGTATCTAAATACTCCGTTAATTTATCCGTCTCACTTCCAGATAAAGTATCATATACCTTTAATACATCATAATTGAAACTAATAAAAGTTATTTTATCCGCTTCACTAAATTGTAACATATCAGCCTTTGTTGCTTCCTTATCAAGTAAATAAGTCATAGCATCTCTAAGTTCATTAATTCCCTCACCATACATACTACCAGATACATCAAACAAGAATACCACGTGAGTCGGTTTTCTAATCGCATCTATATATAAATTAAATGCCTCATTCATGACTTTTTTACTAGGATATTTAAAACTCTTTAAATAATTACCTGTTTTAATACCCCAATCAGGATTAAATATTTCTTTGTTAACATTATCATTAACCCCACCAAACCAAGTTCTAAATCCTTTTTCTTGCATTAAAAGTGACACTTCATCACTTCTAATATAACTCTGCATTTCTAAAAAGAATTCACGTTTCTTGCTATCTTGACCATGACTTACATAAGCAAGAGGCATATCATTTAAAGCCACTCCATCCTGAGGATATATTAAATAAAGTGGTTCCTTACCCTCGCTAACAAGTCTCTTATTTAAATTAATAAAAGAACTTTCGTAATTAATCATAGCATTATACTTACCATTTAAATACATCTCTGTTAAATAATCTTCGTCTCCACTCACTCTATCTACGCCTTTAAAGAAAGTACTCATCTTACTAACTAAAGAACTATCATGAATAATACTCTCAGTTAATACATCAGGGCTACCAGCTAAACTATTCAAAAATCCTAAGAAAGCAGTTGCCCCAGTATTTGTTTGTGTTACAGATGTCATAACATAATGAAGTTTTCCACTAGAAACAGCCTCTAACAAATCATTATTAGTAACATTATCACGAATTAACCCAAGTTCATTAGCTTTACTATGTGTAACACCCATTATAACCGGATCAATAGCTACAGATTTACTATCCGTAATAATACTACCGTTATCTAGCATATAAAACCAAATAGAATTAGCAATCCATACTCCATCATAACTCTTATAATCTGTATTTAATATATCTACTACTTCCAAATCATCAACATAAGTAATATTCAAATTTATACCATTCTTCTTACTAAATTTTTTTAAATCATTCTCCATCTCTTTAAACGTTTTAGAACATAACAAATTAAAACTAGATGAAGTTTTAAACTCTTCTACCTTCCCACTTAATGATTCGATAGCACCTGAAAGAACAGGACCAATTAACACAATTACAAAAAGAATTATAAAAACCAAATCAACAAGATTAAACTTTCTTTTATTAAACATGAAACTCACCTACCATAAATATATCACAAACTAAAAAAAAAGAACAGCATAAATGTCCTAATAATTATCTAAAAAACTATGATATTCCTTTTCATTTTTATAGCCAAGTACACAAGCTAAGTTAACATTATCCAAAGACTTCATTATATTTGCAGGTATTTCTGGATTATTATTTCTAAGAACTTTCATTAATTCTTTAACTTCATTCCTCTTGCCACCACTTTTAAAACTACAATCGCCAAACAAAGGACAAGCTTCATGAACAAATTCTAAAGCAAACTTATCTTTCCACATCTTTATAGCGTTTTCTTCAACATAATAAAGCGGTCTAATTAATTCCAACCCAGGAAAATTATCACTATGTAACTTCGGCATCATTATTTTTAATTCAGCGCCATAAAACATAGAAAGCAACACAGTTTCTACCACATCATCAAAATGATGTCCTAAAGCTATTTTGTTACAGCCATTTTTTTGGGCATAATCATAAAGATATCCTCTTCGCATTCTTGCACACAAATAACAAGGACTACCCTTAGTTGTTTTCTTAACTACCTCAAAAATAGGACTTTCAAATATCTCTATCGGTACATTAAGTCTTTTAGCATTTTCTTTAATTAATTCTAAAGTCTTATCATCATAGCCAGGATTCATCACCACAAACTTTAAAGAAAACTTCTTTTTTCCATGCTTTTTTAATTCTTGTAAACACTTACTTAATAAAAAAGAATCTTTTCCTCCACTTATACAAACCATAATCGAATCATTATCTTCAACTAAATTAAAAGCATTAATACCTTTAATAAACTTACTCCAAATACTCTTCCGATAAGTCTTAATGATACTTCTTTCTATTTCTCTATAATCATCCATTTATAACCTCTAAAAAAATAGTTCATAAGAACTATTTTTTACTAACCTTTTTTTCTAATTCTGCAATTCTTTCATTTAATTTTACATTAGCATAAATATTATAACCAATAATACCAGCCGCACATAAAACTACGATTACAGCATTCCAGATAATAACTGAAGTTCCGCCAACTTGACCTTTTGGTTCTTCTTTATTTGCTTTTTCCATTTCAGCAAATACATCATAACGTTCACTACTGTTATATAAATCTTTAATAGCAGTTTTAATATCTTCATCATAGCTTGAAGTATAACCAGCAAAGACTTTATCACCAATAACAATGAATGGAACACCATCAGCATCTTCACCTAAGAATTCTGCAACTTCTTCCATAAGTTTAGCATTATCTTTATCATACCAAACTTCAAAAGATTCAACTTTAAAGTATTCTCCATACTCCTTTAAAATAGTAGTTAAAAATGTTAAAAATCTTTTACAATAACCACATCCATTACCACGGAATAAATATATAGTAGCTTGTTTATCATTTTCCTTAACTAAATCCTTATCAAATTCAATTTTTTCCTCTGTTAAAGCCCCAGCCAAATTTAATGTATTGTAATTATTACCATTATATTCTTTAGCAAAAGCTATTGTAGGAACAAGTAGTATTGCCAATAAGCCAACCAATAATTTTTTCATAATTCACCTCTTTCAGTAGTAAGTATACAATAAATAAATAAAAATGTCTATTATTATTGATTAAGTTCTTCCAAAGCCATAACCATAGCAACAGATCCATCAGAAACAGCAGTTGTTAATTGACGAAGCTTTTTAGCTCTAACATCTCCAGCTACATAAACTTTTGATAATGGTGTTTTAGTATTCTCTCCACAAACAATATATCCTGCCTCATCTACTTCCAAATCCTTTGTTAAATTATTAGTTTCTGGAACTTGACCAATCGCAATAAATAATCCACTTACTTTTAGAGTATTAACATTTCCATCTAAAGTAGTAACTTCTATTCCTTCTAACTTTTCTTCACCAATAATCTTAGTAACATTGGCATTAAGAATAAATTCAACATTCTCTTTTTTCTTTAACTTATTAACTGTTCTAGTAGCGCCTCTAAATTCTTCACGTCGATGAATTAAATACACTTTCTTACATATATCACTCAAATAAAGAGCTTCATCTAAAGCAGTATTTCCACCACCATTTACAGCTACAACTTTATTTTTAAAGAACGCTCCATCGCAACTTGCACAATAAGAAACACCTTTACCAATAAGTTCTTTTTCATTATCTAATCCTAAACTCCTATTATGAGCGCCACAAGCAAGAATTACAGCCTTACACTGATATTCATTTTTGTCTGTAATTACCTTCTTTATATCCCCTTCATAATCTGCATCTATAGCTTTTTCAAACTTTATAGTAGCTCCAAGTTCAACTACTTGATCATACAAATTTTTAGCAAAATCAAAACCACTTACATGAGGCATAGCAGGATAATTTTCAATACAAGAAGCCGTAACAATTTGCCCACCATAACTATTAGCTTCTAACACTAAAACATTTTTATTAGCACGTGCACCATAAATAGCTGCGGTAAGCCCCGCAGGCCCTGCCCCAACAACAATTATATCATATACATCCATATAAACATCCTTCCTATTAGTTGTACAAAAACATTATAACATAAAAAAAAGAGAAAACCTCTTAATTATTAAAAAACTCTGTAAACATCTCTTCTTCGTCTTTTAATATTTCTTCGGTTAACTCACCTCTTGCATCACTCTGTTTTTGCGATATACCTTCTGTCATCTTTACAGCTTCTCCATCTTTTACATAAATGAAATTAGGAGCATAAATACGTTTTTCTCCAAAAGTATCTTCCCTACCATCAGAGTGCGTATATGTATAAGGATTCAAAACATTGTCAAAAGCTTCAAGCAGTTTATAATATTCTACTGTACCATCTTTTACTTTACCAGATACGCCGTTTTTTCTTTCGTATTTATCACGTAATATTTCATTGCCTTCATCATCCCAGATAGCAACATAATAAATCTTTTTAACTTTATTTTTATTAGCGACTTCAATACACATTTCAATAACACTACGACACCAAGGACATAATTTATCCCCAAAATATACATAAAATGTTTCCTTATTCTCTAACTTAGTTAAAATATCACTAGCGCTAACCTCCACAAATGGATTATTTTTATTAATATTAACCGTTCTATGTTCCTTCCCAGATTTATTAGAAGTTCCATTTAATGATTCATACTCACGCTTAAATTCTTGAGCTTCCTTACTGCTACAACCAACACTCAAAAATAAAAGTCCCACTAAAACTAATCCTAATACTTTCTTTTTCATACCAAAACCTCCAACACCATAATACCAAAAAAGAAACATAAAATCAAATAGACATAAGAACATTTTTTTAGTACAATTATATAAGGAAGTGATTTATGAAAAAGAAAATATTTACACTAATCATTTTATTATTAATTCCTTCAATAATTAATGCCGAATCAATAAAACTAGATTCAAGCTGGCGTTTTGCCGAATTTTCTAAAATAAATTCAGGGTCGGCAACCCTATACAAAGCATCAAACGGAAATGGCTACACTGTCACTGTTAACGCAGGACACGGTACAAAAGGCGGTGAAAACGTTAAAACCCCATCTCACCCAGATGGTACAGCAAAAGTAACAGGAGGAACAACTGCCGCAGGAGCAAAAGAGTCTACAGCAGTATCAAGTGGTATGGAATTTTCAGACGGAACACCAGAAGCAACTGTAACTCTACAATTAGCTAAAAAGATAAAAGAAAAATTACTAGCAAATGGTTACAATGTCGTAATGATTAGAGAATCATCAGATGTCCAACTAGACAATATAGCAAGAACTGTAATAGCAAATAATACCTCTGATATCCATATTGCTATTCACTTTGATAGTACTTCAAGTGATAAAGGTGCATTTTATATGTCAGTACCAGAATTACTTAAATACCAAGAAAATGTAAATAAAACTTGGCGGCAAAGTGAAGCTCTTGGAGATAGCATCATTAGTGCTTTCAGAGAAGACAATCTAAAAGTGTTTTCACAAGGATACATGGACATGGATTTAACCCAAACAGCATACACCGAAATACCATCAATAGATTTTGAATACGGTGACAAAATATCAGATAAGTCTGATAGCGCTCTAGAAAAATACGCAGAAGCTACCGTTAAAGGCATAGCTAATTATTTTAATGAAGACTATACCCCTACCAAGTCTGGTGATAGTAATAGCGATAACAAAAGTAGTGGCAACAATGATAGTTCATCATATTCCTTAGATACTAGTAATCTTAGTGAAAATGACCAACAAATTATTGCTCAAGTAGTTAAAGAGTGGCCAAGTGAATTAGAAAGTGATCGAATAGATTTCATTCAAAGATCAATATCTTTAATGAATATAGGAATAACTTATTGCTATGACGGATCAAAAAAAGATGGACACTGCCCAAGAAATGCAGCAACTAAAGCCAATCCAGAAACAGGAGATACACTAGATTGTTCAGACTATGTATCAAACGTTTTTCTTGGTATTGGCAAAACAGACGTTGGTGATAACACCGT
>CACXCK010000098.1 GCA_902766135.1 uncultured Erysipelotrichaceae bacterium | reverse complement strand
CCCCGATAAATCCAGGGTATATATCACGACCAATATTCGTAGTATCAAATGTATTCTCCCCGTTAAATTCTACTTCACCTATTGTTGCCGTACGAGCACTTGCCTCAGCATTCGTATTACCTGTTCCCTGTACACTTGCACTATAATAGGCATAAGTTATACCTATTGTTATGACTAAGATGCTTATTATCAAAAGTGATAAGCTATACTTTTTGTTATTCATTAGTACTACCTCTATTCTATAAAAAAATAATACCACATATTGAGGTGGTATTCAAATTATTTTGATATCAACGCTTTTCTTTACAATAAGCCAAAACATTTGCTATAATTAAAATGGTGATTATATGACAAGAAGGTATTCATACATAGATGCATTAAAGGGGTTAGCTATTTGTCTTGTAATACTAGGTCACTTATGTTTTAATACTAGTTATTTAAGTATCATTATTTATTCATTCCATATGCCTTTATTTTTTATTCTTTCAGGCATATTAACAAGTTTAAATCATAGTTTAAATAAACCTCTAAAAGAATTAGTTGGTAGTAAAATTAAAAATATAATGTATCCTTATTTATCATTTTCTATTCTAGCTTACATCTATTTTGCCTTAATAAATAATGAAGCCACAACCAAATTGATAATTGATGAAACATTCAAGCTTTTTGGGTACTCAACCTTCTGGTTTTTATCTACTCTTTTTGTTTCATACTTAATATTTTATCTAAATCAAAAATTAATTAAAAATGAACAAACTAAATTTAAAATATTTCTTATCATTTTTGTTTTAACAATCATTGCTAATTACTTATTTAAAGGATACAACTTAAACATTTACAATAACTCAAACTACATTAACTTCTTTAATCGCGGGATAATAGGTTATATATTTATATCATGTGGTTATTATTTCTTTCCTCTTGCTACTGAATTTATAACTAAACATCAAAAGATATCAATTGTTGTCTTAATAATACTACTAGGTCTTTCTACTCTTAACGGTCAGATTGATCTTCATTATTCAATCCTAAATCACGTTATTCCTTACTTTCTATTAGCAATCAGTATTAGCTTTATAATTATCTGCTTAGTTAAATCTTTCTATAAAGAAAGAAGAATACCTCTTTTTGAATATTTTGGTAAAAATAGTCTTATCATCATGGCTACTCATTTACCTTTTCCAATTACCGAAACAATTATGAATATTACTAATGTTAATAGTTTTCGTGGCTTAGAAAGATACTGTAACATCTTAATATGCTTTATAACTATCATCGTGATAGAATACTACATCATTGAAATTATTCATCGTTACCTACCATTTATAAATAAATACCCAGATACTAAAAAAGAAGACTAATTCTTTTTAACTAGCTTTCTTGTGTATTCATTAAACTCCAAAAGAGTATCATTTTCATACTCTTTTTTTATTATTCTTTTCTCCCAGTCACGATAGTTAAACTCTGGGTAATAACAATCTGCTTCTTTATATTCTTTATATACTTTAGTAATATACATTTTATTGGCATAATCTATAAACATTTTATAAATTGAGGCTCCACCTATAATCACAACTTCATCATAATTATTGGCTATTTCTAACACTTCTTTTATACTATGTAAAACTATAACTCCAGGAATACTCAAACTTTGCTTAGTTAAAACGATATGTAATCTATTAGAAAGCATATGTGGTAAAGACTCAAATGTTTTTCTTCCCATCACAATTGGCTTCCCCATCGTCATTTCTTTAAAAAATTCCATATCCTTCTTAAAATGCCATAATAATTTATTATCAGTGCCTATTTCATTATTAAGACCTGTTGCTACAATAATAGTAATATTACTCATTTCTTTCACCTAAAAAAATTATAACAAAAAAGAGTTAACTACTCAACATTAACTCCTCTTACATACATAAGTCTTCCTACTAAATACATTAAACTAATAAATAATAAGTATACGCCTACAACGAGTAATACAAAACTTTTAAGTGTTCCCATCGGATTAATTATATCAGTTGTTTTATTAAGTAATAATGCATTTAAATCAGTACTTAATAATCCTACTGAATAAATAAGACCAAGCAATATAAACTGAACACTAAAGTATAATATGAAACCAACAAAAACACTTTTAATTACTCTTCCATCATTATATCTATGCCCAAATATCATGCCAATAATACCACAAAATAACATATATATTAACTCTAATAACACTATAATAACTAAATTAATAATTACAAATGTTAAATCTTTGTCTCTAAATATATCCCTAATAAATTCTGCTAACCCTTGATTCATAAAGCCTATTAAAAAACATATTATAATAACTACTAAAGACATAACAAGTATAATAATAGATGAAAATATTTTAGAATTATAAAGCGTCTTTTTTTCAACTGGCAGTGTATGAGTTAGATAAGATTCATCTTTATAAGTAGTTGTATGTAATCTTGCCCAACATCTTATAATTGCATTTATTAAGACATTTGCAAAACATGCTATTGCCATACCTCGAACTGCATAAAAAATAATATTTAAGAAAAAGTTATCAGAAAATCCACTAAGTACTCTTGTTAATACACAAAAAACAAAAGTTATTAGATAATATATTACCATTACCTTATTAATCCATTTTATATCATATTTAATTAACTTACCTAACATTTGAACATCCTCCTAAACACTTCATCAATAGATGCCTTCTCCTTTTTTCTTAAACTATCTGCACTAGAAGAAAGAACTATCTTCCCCTTATCGATAAATAAAACATCATCAAGTATTCTTTCAATATCACTAATTAAATGTGTTGAAATAATAATACTACTTCCCTCTTTAAAATTAGTTAAAATAGTATCTAAAATATAATCTCTTGTCGCAGGATCTACTCCTCCTAATGGTTCATCTAAAATATACAAAGACGCTTCTCTAGACATCACAAGAACTAATTGTAACTTTTCTTGCATTCCTTTAGACATCTTATTAATCCGTGTTTCAATATCTAAATCTAAATCCTTAAGTAACTTTAAAGCCTTCTCTTCATTAAAATCTTTATAGAACTCTTTAAATAATTTAATAACTTCACTTACTTTCATAGTCTTATCTAAATATGTTCTCTCCGGTAAATAAGAAATATGTTCTTTAGAATATACTCCTATAGGTTTACCTTCAAACAAAATACTTCCTTCATCCAAAACCAATAAATCATTAATTAACTTAATTAAAGTACTCTTACCAGCCCCATTCTTTCCTAAAAGGCCTATAATTCTTCCTTCAGGTATTTCTAAACTTACCTTATTTAAAGCTTTCTTTCTCCCATAATTCTTAGATACATTTTTACATTCTAATAACATTATTTTTCTCCCTTCTCTTTTAAACAAAGAATTATCTCTTCATTACTATAACCTATATTTTTCATATCACTAATAAAGCTTCTAACTATATCTTTAGCCATATCACTCCTAAATTTTTTAACTAACTTACTATCATTTGTCACATACTTCCCATTAGTTCTTTCCGTATATATTAACCAGTCACTTTCAAGTTCTCCTAAAGCTTTTTGTAAAGTATTTGGATTAACTTTTGCTTTTAAAGCTAAATCCCTAACAGAAGGCAATCTACTTCCAAGTGGATACTTAGCAGTAATAATAGCTAGTCTTAATTTTTCTACTAATTGTATATATATAGGTCTCTCATTGTCAAAATTAAAATCCAATCATTACACCTCACTAACTGTATCACTTATATAACACAATAATACAACTGCATACTATTTATGTCAACAAAAAAATCAGCTTTCGCTGACTTTTTTTAATTATCTTTCTTAATTACATAATAATCCATTAAGTATTTAACCATACATCCTAGGATAACAGAAATAATTGTAACAACAAAGAATACTTCTCCCCAACTATATGGCATCCAAGTTGGATTAATAGTCTAAACAACAAGTACTACAGCTACTACTAAATATAAAAGAGTAAGTAACCATTCTGCTGATTGAGAGAACTTAATACTTTTTAGCTTTTCAATAGCATAATATAGCATAATTCCTCCATTTTGTATTATTTTTTTATGATTAAAAGCCATAAAAAAAATACTTATAAAAGTATTTTTAAAACTTCTTCCCAACCTTTTCGCCAATCCGTACCAGCTCTTACAATACCCATCTTTTTTAACTCTTCATCACTAACATTTTTATTATGATAAGAAGGGAAAAGAACCTTTGTCTCTACATCACTATTCATATTACTAGCTAAATCATCAATTTGAATATCTGCCTTAATTAACGACTTGCTACTAGTAAAAATATATTTTCTAGGATTAATAAAAGGTAAATATTTTCTCAAAAAATCATACTTGTCTTTAAAAATCCGTCCAGAGTTTTCATAATCATCACCATTAACACAAGAAGAACAAATATAAATATCATATACTTGATTTAACTTTTCAATTGCTTCAATAGCTCCAGGTAAAAATTCAGGATTTAAATATAAATTCTTATCTTTCATATACTCAGTATATTCTTGAAATCTATCACTAGGAATAACAGCTTGATCAAGATAATATTGACTAAAATCATCTATCGTATAATTAGTCCCTAAAAATTCATTTATAAATGGCAAAAATCCAGAAAAAACAATCACTTCATCAACATCTAATAATAATCTTTTCTTCATTCTACACTCCCAAATCTAGTAAAAGGAAATACTATAAAATTAGTTGTCCCCTCAATATCTTTACTCTTAAAAGGCCCAATATATCTACTATCATAGGAAACATTCCGATTGTCTCCCATAATAAAATATTCATCTTCTCCTAAAGTATAACTTACTCCATCTCCTGTATCACCTGTGCCATAAGGGTCATCTAAAATATGGTCATTAATATATATTTTTCCATTTTCAATTAAGACTTTCTCTCCAGGCATACCATACACTCTCTT
>CACXCK010000097.1 GCA_902766135.1 uncultured Erysipelotrichaceae bacterium | reverse complement strand
GGATATATGTTTAATGATGCATATACATCTAATAGTAAAACAACGACGACAAGTGGAGCTACAATAATATCAAGTAATCAAGCAAATACCAGTAATTATTATTATGGAGATACAATAAGTTATACAGGGGGATATTATTATATAACCAATGCTGATGCAAGTAACGTAGTTCAATTAGATTGGGCATCTAACTATGAAACCAACTTAGTAGGAAAGTATACGTGTAAGGGAACTAGTACATATAATGCCACAACAATAAGATGTAGTACAGCCTATAAAGTGTTAGATACAACAACGAAGACCAATTATATGATAGCCGAAAATCTAACAGGTGGAAGAACATCTATTGGTACAATAAACTTAGCAACATCATATACAGTAAATAGTGGTAATTATGAATTAACAAGTCCAGTACAAAAGACTCCTATGGAATGGTATAATGGATATTCTAGTTATAATAACTACTATTACTGCGCAGATTGGAATCAAACAACATGCACTACCTTATATAAGATAACAAATGCATCACAGACGTCACTTGGAACAAGTATAAATTTAGCAAATAACTATTATTACGGAAGCTCATATACATACGATTCTAATAATACAAGACCGTATACATTAACAGATACAGTGCAGTTCTGGGATATCTCTGATAGCACGAATAAAACAAGTTTAAACACCCATCATTATACATGTTTTTATAGTACAGATAACACCTGTCAAGAATTATATTTTATATATTATTTAGGAATAAGACCATGTTATATAAAACTAAATGGAAATGAAACAGTAAGTGATGCATTAGATAAGATGCTAAGGAATGATAATATAAATGTAAAGAATAGTAATATAAAAGGAGTCATAGATTATTGGTACAAAGAGAATATATTAGGAACAACTTATGAAAGCTATTTAGAAGATACAGTATTCTGTAATGATAGAACAATATATGATATAGGAGGTTGGAGTGAGACAGGAACGCTTGGAACTTTATATTTTAATGGAGGAAAAAGTAAATATTATTTAAAATGTCCAAATAAGCGTGATGCATTCACGGTATCAGATACGACAAAAGGAAACGGTTCATTAACTTATCCAGTGGGCTTACTTACAAAAACCGAGAGTTATTTAGTAGGGAATGCTAACGCAAGAAAGACGGGAGCATATTATTGGTCTTCCGCGCCTTATTGTTTCTACTTCAGCGGTGCTACCGAGAGTGGCGTGAACACGTCGGGTGATAGCGGCGACAACTACGTGAGCTCTACTTACGGCGCCCGGCCGGCTGTTTCCCTTCGACCTGGCACTACGTTTGTTACAGGTGGAGACGGAAGTGCAAGTAATCCTTATGAAGTAGACATGAATAATTAACGTAAATGATATGTCAAATACATATCATTTTTGTTTGTTTTTTTATATAATAAATGCTGGAGGTATTTATGAAAAAGTATGTATATTTGTTTACTGAAGGTAATGCTGATATGCGTGATATACTTGGTGGTAAGGGTGCTAATTTAGCTGAAATGACTAATATTGGTTTACCTGTTCCACAAGGATTTACTATTTCTACTGAAGCATGTACTAAGTATTATGAAGATGGAAGAGAAATAAGTAAAGATATTCAAGATGAAATAAATGAGTATATTACGAAGTTAGAAGGTATTACTGGTAAAAAGTTTGGAGATAAGGAGAATCCTTTGTTAGTATCTGTTAGAAGTGGGGCTAGAGCTTCAATGCCTGGTATGATGGATACTATACTTAATTTAGGGTTAAATGAGAGTGTTGTAGAAACACTTGCAGAAAAGAGTAATAATCCTAGATGGGCATGGGATTGCTATAGAAGATTTATTCAAATGTATTCTGATGTTGTTATGGAAGTTGGAAAGAAATACTTTGAAGAATTAATTGATAAAATGAAGGAAAAGAAAGGTGTTAAGTTAGATGTTGAACTTAATGCTGATGATTTAAAAGAACTTGCTAAAGAGTTTAAGAAAGAGTATAAGAAAAAAATTGGTAGTGAGTTTCCAAGTG
This sequence comes from uncultured Erysipelotrichaceae bacterium, assembly GCA_902766135.1. Lineage (GTDB taxonomy): Bacteria > Bacillota_I > Bacilli_A > RF39 > UBA660 > Ventrenecus. Next base: position 2,130 of record CACXCK010000097.1, on the reverse strand, counting down.
ACCCTAAAGAGCAATTAATGGGGGCTATTAAAGCAGTATTCCGTTCATGGGATAATCCAAGAGCTAATGTATATAGAAGAGATAATGATATTCCTTATTCTTGGGGAACTGCTGTTAATGTTCAATCTATGGCATTTGGTAATATGGGTGATGATTGCGGTACTGGAGTTGCATTTACAAGAGATCCTGCTACTGGAGAAAAAGGATTGTTTGGGGAGTTTTTAACTAATGCTCAAGGAGAAGATGTTGTAGCAGGTGTTCGTACACCTATGCATATAAGTGAAATGGAAACTAAATTTCCAGAAGCATTTAAAGAATTTAAAAATGTTTGTAAGACTCTAGAAGAACATTACCGTGATATGCAGGATATGGAGTTTACGGTTGAACATGGAAAGTTATATATGCTTCAAACTAGAAATGGTAAGAGAACTGCCCAGGCTGCGCTTAAAATTGCTTGTGATTTAGTAGATGAGGGTATGCGTACACCTGAAGAAGCTGTATTAATGATAGATCCAAGAAATTTGGATACATTATTACATCCTCAATTTGATGCTAAGGCTCTTAAAAGTGCAAAACCTATTGGTAAAGGATTAGGAGCTAGTCCTGGGGCTGCTTGTGGAGAAGTTGTATTTACAGCTGAGGATGCTGTTAAAGCAAAAGAAAAGAAAAAGAAAGTTATTTTAGTTCGTTTGGAAACTAGTCCAGAAGATATTACTGGTATGAAAGCTTCAGAAGGAATTCTTACAGTCCGTGGTGGTATGACTAGTCATGCGGCAGTTGTTGCAAGAGGTATGGGAGAATGCTGTGTATCTGGATGCGGCGACATTGTAATGAATGAAAAAGCAAAAGAATTTACTTTAGGCGGTAAAGTATTCCATGAAGGTGATATTATTAGTATTGATGGATCTACTGGTAATATTTATGATGGTAAGATTCCAACAGTTGATGCTACTATCGCAGGAGAATTTGGTCGTGTTATGGAGTGGGCTGATGAATTTAGAACACTTCGCGTTAGAACTAATGCTGATACACCAAATGATACAAAGAAGGCTATTGAGCTAGGAGCAGAAGGTATCGGTTTGTGTCGTACAGAACACATGTTCTTTGATGAAGAAAGAATATTTAATTTAAGAAGAATGATTCTTTCTGAAACAGTAGAAGATAGAGAGAAATATTTGAATCTATTAATTCCTTATCAAAAGAGTGATTTTAAAGCTATGTATAAAGAATTAAAAGGACTTCCTATGACTGTTCGTTATATTGATCCACCTCTACATGAATTTGTACCTAAAACTGAGGCTGAAATGAAAGCTTTAGCTAAAGAAATGGGTATGACTATTAAACATATTAAAGAGGTATGTGATGAATTACATGAATTTAACCCAATGATGGGACATAGAGGATGCCGTTTAGCTGTTACTTATCCTGAAATAGCAAAAATGCAAACAAGAGCTTTAATGGAAGCTGCAATAGAAGTACATGAAGAAGATGGTTATGATATTACACCAGAAATTATGATTCCATTAGTAGGTGAAAAGAAAGAGTTAGATTTTGTTAAGAATATAGTTGTTGAAGTAGCAGAACAAGTTAAAAAGGAAAAGAAATCTGATATTGAATATCATATTGGGACAATGATTGAAATACCAAGAGCAGCTTTACTTGCAGATGAAATAGCAGAGTCTGCAGAATTCTTCTCATTTGGAACAAATGATTTGACACAAATGACATTTGGCTTCTCTAGAGATGATGCTGGAAAGTTCTTAAATTCATATTATGAAAATAAAATATATGAACAAGATCCATTTGCTAAGTTAGATCAACATGGTGTTGGTAAACTTGTTAAAATGGCTGTTGAATTAGGTAAGAAAACAAGACCTAATATTAAGTTAGGTATATGTGGTGAACATGGAGGGGACCCTCAATCTGTTGAATTCTGTCATAATGTTGGACTTACTTATGTATCTTGCTCACCATTTAGAGTTCCTATAGCTCGTCTTGCTGCTGCACAAGCTGCAATCAAAGCGAGAAAAAATTAGAACGCAAAAGCGTGAAGCTAAAAAGATTATAAAAGACTCAAGCGAGTCTTTTTTTGTTGTAATAAAAGGAGTTGATGGTTATATCGTATTTATT
>CACXCK010000096.1 GCA_902766135.1 uncultured Erysipelotrichaceae bacterium | reverse complement strand
TGGTTTTTCTTCTTGTTTAAAATCTAACTTCCCATAACGCATATATAGTATATCTAATTCTTTGTCTCGTTCTTTAATACTTTGTAACTCTTTAAAGTGTACTGGGTGTTTCATAATGTTAAATGTTTGTTTTAAATTATCTCTTCTTTTCGTTCCTTCTGGGAATGCTTTATATATAGCTTTTTTAGGCATTCTAAGAATTCTCATACCTAATCTTCCAGCCTTTAAATATTTGGGTGATAAATACAAAGAACTTTGAAGATTTTTTATTTCTTGTTGTAGTTTTGCTATATCTTCTTTTTGACTTTCTATAATGTTTTCATATATTTTCTTTTCTTCTTCTTTCATGTTATTCTCCTTTTTTTATGTCCCATACTCTTTCTAAGAAAGAGTATCTTGCTTGTATATGTTCTTTTTGTTCTTTAGTTAAGCCATATTTGTCTGCTATGTAAGAATGTATTCTTTTTATTTCTTTTAAATGATTTTCTTTTTTAGTTACTGAACTTACATTGTTTCCATGCATCCTATAGTAATTATATGTTTTGTTAGCATAGGCAATTTTTCCTCTTTCCATAACATTTATATAGAATAACCAATCTCCTGCTTGTTTATACGTTTTAGCCTCATTGAGTAACTCTTCATAATTATCTTTTTTTATAAGGCAAGATGAAACATTTGCTATGGTACAATTTAGATATGCATATTCTTTTATCTCATCTTTACCATTATTAATATATGGCTTGTCCCAATGGCCTGTATGTAAAATATCTATTTCCGGCTTAATTGTTTTTAATATTATTTGACCATCTTTATTAATGTATGAAGTATCACAGTAAGACAGATAAATATCTTGGTTTTTTAATAATGGCTTTGTTAATTCTTTTAACATCTTTTTGTCGCAATAATCATCTACTTCGGCAATCCAGATATAATCACCTTTTGCTAATTTTAGCCCCTTTTGCCACTGGGCAAATGGTGTTCCACTATTTAATGTGTTATATTCTTTTATTACAGGAATAACACCTTCTAATTTAATGCATATTTTATCAATTAAATCTCTACTATTATCTTTAGAACAATCATCTAATATTATTAATTCTTTAATTTTTATTTCTTGGATAAGAATACTATATAATCTTTCTATTAAGAATTGTTCATAATTATAATTAGGAAGTATTACTGATATAGATAATCCTAAATCACTTTTCTTTTGATTTTCGGTTGCAGCTATTATTAAATCATCTATAGTAATAACTTTAGTTACTCTTCGTTTTCTTTTTATTTGGTACCAATTTAAGAAAGCAAATAAATTATTTGTTACATTTATCTGACCTTTAGAAACTGTTTTTGTAATAGTGCTGAAAAATATTCTTTGTTTCTTAGGATTTTTATTTAAAAACTCTTGATAATATGAATTGTTATTTATATCATATTTTTTTATTAGTTCGTGGTATTTTTTTAAATAATGTTTTCTTTGTTTTGAATCTTTTATTTTAGGAAAAACGTATAGTAGTAAAGCTATTAATTGATTATAGATTATAGCTTGTGAAATATCTTTATAATCCTCGGTGTCTTTTATTCTATTTAAACACTCATCTACAGTATAAAAAATATCAAATCTTTTATCATTAAAACTACTGTTTTGAGTTGAATTCTTTCTTTGAATATAGTAGTAGTAGTTATTTGGAACGTATGATACTTTTTTGGCATGAACAACAGCTGGAATAATAGCAGCAATATCTTCGTTTATTTTTCCTTCAATAAAAGGATATTTTATTATTAATTCTTTTTTAAATATTTTATTACAAGGAGAAGCTGCAATTCCGTTGTTAATAATATTGATTTTTGATATATTTTCTTGACACCCTTGATGTATTTCTTCCGATTTATTGTTCTCATTAATCATTTTTATATCACATATAGCTATATCTGATTCTTCATCATTAAGACTATTTATTAATTTTTCGTAGTAGTCTTCTTCTACATAATCATCCGAATCAATAAAACCAATATAATCTCCTGAAGCTATTTTGATAGCTTTATTACGAGAATATGCTTGACCTTTATTTTCTTTATTTTTGATTATTTTGACACAAGCGTTATCATGATATTTTTCTATTTCTAATAATGTATTGTCTGTAGATGCATCATCAATTATAATTATCTCTTTGTTTTTATAAGTTTGATTGATAATTGAGTCAAGACATTTTTTGATATATTTTTCAGTATTGTAAGCGGGAATAACTATACTAATTTTTTTTGTTTTCATTCGTTCATCTCCTTATTTAATAGTTCTAAGGATTTAATAATTTCTTTAGTTCTAAATATTTTCTTTTCTCTTTCTTTGCCATTAAAAGATGTATCTAAACTTGCTCCTTCTTTGTGTATGATGTGAATGTCAGGATCATATATAGATATTAAATTATCCTTTGTTATTCTTAGATATAGGAAACTTTCCTCATGATATAAAAATGTATTAGGATAAAATATATCATTGTATTTTTCATAGTATTTTTTGCTAAAAATAATTGCACATCCATGTAAGGCAACGTCTGTTAATCTTTCTTTAGCATTAGTCATTATTTTTCTTTTTTTAACAATGTGTTTTATTTTCATACCTAAAACTAATCCTTTGTATAGTAAAGGATTATTGTATATCTTTAATAATTTTTGTTGATAAGTTATTTCTTTTCTTACCTCTTCTTTATTCTTTAGGGGCTTATATGGATTTACTGAACCACTATAAAGAGGTGCCTCTATATATGGTCCTAGAATATCAAAGTTAGTTTCTTTATATATTTTGTTTATTCTATCTAATAGGTCTTTTTGATTAATAATAGTATCATTATTTATTATATATAGGTATTCTGGATGATACTTGTTAATAGCATGTTTTGCACCTTCATTGTTAGCTTTAGCAAAGCCTATGTTATCTTTTAAGAGAATGATATCTTCAGTGTATTCTTTTAGTAATTCATATTCTTCTTCATTTAAGGTGTGATTGTCAACAATGATGATTCTAATCTGCTCTTGATTATTTAACTTTTTAATAGATTTTAGACATTCAATTGTATCATTGATGTTTTTATAATGTAGTATTACAAAGACTAACATGTTATACCTCTTCTGCAAATCCTTTTTCTAATTTGTTAAAAATCATATAACCTACTATTAGTAAAAGTAATGAAAGCGCTATGATGTAAATTAATGATGCAATATTTGGATTTGCATGATAATAGAATATTTGTCTATATGCGTCTATTAAATGCGTCATTGGATTTAAGTAAAGAAGCCATCTTGCACGGGCTGGGAACATATCTGCTGTATATAGAATTGGTGTTGCATAGAATAGCAGATTTATGAAGAATCCTACAATGTATTCAACGTCTCTAACGTAGACATTAATGGCACTTAAAATAAATAATAATCCTAATGTTAAGGCACTTTGAATGATGGTAATAACTGGAAGCCATAGCAAGTGAATACTTACTCCTACGCCACCAAATATTGTGAATATTAGGATTATGATACATGAAATTAGAAAGTTTATAACACCTGCTGACACCACACTAATTGGTAATATAGCTCTTGGAAAATATACTTTTTTAATTATGCCACCATTTATCCATACACAGTTAGAGCCAGTTGTTATACATGTTGTAAAGAAGTTCCAAGGAATAACTGCTACAATTAGGAATTGTAAGTAGTTAGGGACTTTTACTCTCATGATATATGGAAATACTATTGCATATACAACTACCATTAATAATGGGTTTAAAAATGACCATAATACCCCTAAAAATGAGCCTTTATACTTTCCTCTAATTTCTTTTTGAATATTTGTTTTTAATAGTTCACGATACTGAATTAATTCTTTAAATATACTCATATTATTACCTGCATCTTTCTAAGTATTTAGGAATTACTTTTTTAGGAATGTCATCCATTTCTACTTTGCCTTCATGAATCCAGATAGCTCTTGTACAAAGATTTTCTATTTGGTCTAAACTGTGAGAAACAATAACAATTGTCTTATCACTGTTTTTTAATTCATGAAGTTTAGCAAAACATTTTTCTTGGAAGTGTTGATCGCCAACAGCTAATATCTCATCAATTAAGAGAATGTCAGCATCAACATTTATAGCAATTGAAAACGCAAGACGCATGTACATACCACTTGAATATGTTCTAACTGGATTATCAATGAATTCACCTAGTTCAGAGAACTCAATTATTTCTTCTAAACGATTATCAATTTCTTTTTTTGTTAAACCAAAAATAGAGGCGTTAAAATAAATGTTTTCACGGCCTGTAAAGTCTTGATGAAATCCTGCACCTAGTTCTAGTAGGGATGTAAGTTTTCCATGGGTTGTTATTTTACCTTTAGTAGGATAAATAATCTTTGTCATTAGTTTTAGTAAAGTACTTTTTCCTGACCCGTTAACACCGATTAAGCCAACTGTTTCACCTTTTTTTATTTTAACGTTTATATCTTTTAGAGCTTCGAATAATTCACTTTCATTTCTTTTCCAAAAAAGTAAATGTTCTTTTAAGGTATGGGCTTTGTCATAGTATATTTTAAAACTTTTATTGACATGCTCTACATCAATAGCTATATTATCATTTTGTTTCATATTCCACCTCTAACTATATTTAGTATATCAAAAAGTTATAATAATAGCAATTTTAATAAAAAAACAGGTTATTAAAAACCTATTATTTCCAAACTTTTTTATACTTGTTAACAACTATATCCCAAGTATATTCTTCTTTAATTCTTTCTTTTGCTTTATTACCTAGTCTTTCTATTTCTCTTATAGATAGTAAATCTATTCTGTCTATTAATTCTTTTAGATTATTTTCATCTTTATTAAAGTAATAAGCACTATCTAGGCCAACTTCGTTATTATAATCAACATCATATAGGATATTTATATTGGTTAGGCTAAGCGCTTCTAATAGGGATGGATTTGTTCCACCAGCTGAATGCCCATGGATATATGCATAAGCATTTTTTCTTATATATCTTAATGAATCATTATCATAGATTGACCCTACAAATTTAATTCTTTTATCACTTTCAAAATTTGTTTCTTCTAGTAAGTGAGTATAGAATTTATTTTTTTCTAGGTTGCAGATTATAACTAAGTCTTTTTTAGTACTTGATTTCATAAATTCTTTGATGATTGTTTCGTAATTATTTTCGGGTATGAATCTTCCGACAATTAGGTAGTAGTTTTCCTCTTGGATATTATATTCTTTAAATAAATCTTTGACTATTTTAGTTTTTTTAAGTAATTTATCTAGATATGCTCCATAGGCGATGAAGTGAGTTTTAGGATTGTATTTTTGATATTTTTCTTTGATATACTTCTCTATAGCTTTTGAATCACAGACACATTCGTCTGTATATTTGATGCTGTATCTTTCACTTATTTTAAAACACTCTTTAATCCACCATGACCATTTATCTCTTTTCCATTCTAGGCCATCGGGGTTTATTATTGTCTTGACGTTAAGTCGCTTTAGTTTACGTTGCCAAAAAGGTATTAAAGGTCCTACTTTACATCCAAGTATTAACATCGTGACATTCTTCAAATTATTCTTTTCAATGTAATTGAGAAAGAAGTTTATTGATTTAATGGTAAATGAAAACATTGTTTTAAAGCCACTATCTTTACAATAAATATACGGATTATATACTTTTTCGTTTTCGATAACTTTACCTTCTTCTTCTTTGTCGTATGTCAAATTAGGAAGATAGTATTTGATGTTCTTATCTTTGGTGTTATCAATTAAGTTAGTAACGAATGTTTCCCATCCACCATATGGATAGTTGTACCCTCTTGAACCAATGATGATAATATTTTTCATAATTCCTCCTATATCCAGAATGTTAAGTAAAGAATTCCTAAACTCAGAATATACGATAGTTTAAGAATAAATCTTTCGATGATATTTCTTTCACAGTATTGATGTTCATAATAGAACATGCTGTTTTTTAAAATTTTGTATTTTTTTATTTTTTTAAGGCTTTTATCGACGCTTTGGGATAATGCATGGGTGACGCTTAGATAGTTATCGACATAGGCGTTGAAGCCTTTTTTTTCTCTTTTCTTCGCTAATATGTTTTCTTCATAATAAAGAAAAGTGTTTGGATCAAAGAAATTAATGTCTTCAAAATCTTTTAGTCTTGCCATAAAGAAGCAGCCATGGATGACATCTACTTTGCGTAAGTGTTCATCCGTTTGTTCATATCGTAGTAATCTTTTTTCATATTTAGAAAAATAGTTTATGTTTGATACTAATTCTGATAAGAATGTTGGATGACGCCAGCCTCTTGAGATGCTCCCTCTTTCTAGTATCTTAGGCCCTAAAAAAGATATTTCTGGGTGTTTTTTAAAGTCTTTTATTAACTCATCTATCACGCTTTCTTCAACTAATATGTCAGGATTTGAAATTATTACTAACTCTATATCTGTATCATTACTTAAGTATTTTAGCCCTATATTATTACCGTTAGCGTATCCTTTATTATTCTTAGCTTCTATTAAAACAATTTTTTTGTTGGTAAGAGGTTTTATTCTTTCTACTGAATCATCACTACTCTTATTATCAACAATAACTATTTTAGAAATATTCTTGTAATCTTTAATTTGATTAATCATTTTAATAGTATTTTCAGAGTCATTGTAATTTAATATAACTATTCCTGTTTTCATTTACTCACCCTTATCAAATATTTTTTGTAATGCGTCTTTTATCGAATCTTTATCATATTCTTTAGATGTATTATAAGCATTATTTATTAATGTTTCTTTATCTTTACTAGATAGTTTCATATATTCTTTTATTTTATTTGCTAATTCTTTACCATCTTTAGTTTTAGTATACACTAGGGAGTTAGATTTATTAGCGTAACTTTTAGGGCCATATAGAGTACAGATGATTGTAGGAGTGTGGCAAGCCATTGCTTCTAGCCCTACTAAACCTAGCGACTCACTTTTTCTTTTTGTTGGAAAAATAAGAGCATCAAAAGCATTATAGTATTTGACTAGTTCGTCTTGGTAGACAAATTCTTTCCTAATAATTAAATTATCTAATTTGTATTCTTTAATGAGGTTGGTTAGTTCTTGTTCTTCTGCTCCCCTACCAATTATAATTAATTTTATATTATTTAGTTTGTTATCGTTATTAAGTATATTAAATGCTTCAATTAGAGTGTCCCAGCCCTTATCTTTTTCGATTCTTGATATAAAACCATAGTATGTGTATTTTTCATCCAAGCCTAGTTCTTCTAAACAATCTCTTTTATTTAAGTCTTTAAAAATTGTAAAGTCTATACCACCTGATGGATAGATGTAAATGTTATTCTCTTTAAATCTATAGTCCTCTATTATAATTTCTTTGTAGTAAGCAGATGGAACAACTACTCTATCAACATATTTTAGTATGGATTTAGAGGAAGCTATATTATTTTCATCTGCAGCATTATCGGCGACAATGTCATTACCATGGGCGTTAGCAATTAAAAGAGTCTTTGGACTAACAATTCTTGCTGGGATTAAAGGCAGAGTTGAATGCGAGATAAAATGACTATAGAAATAATCGTATGAGTATAGAAATGATTTAAGAAAAGCTACAAAATATAGTTTTAGATATGCCAGAAGTTTAAGCAATTTATTTTTATGTTTAGTTATTTTTACAACTTCAATGTCATAACCATTGTTTGCTAAGTCAATAACCATATTTTTGACAAAAGCACCATAATGTTTATTTCTTTTGGACGGGTACATATTAGAAACCATTAATATTTTTTTGGCAATATTTTCTTTTTTGGTTATTATTAAAAATAACATTATTGATGTTCCCCAGTTAGTAATTACTGAGCCATTTATTATTGAAAGGAATACTAAATAGGTCCAAGGAACGATAAAGTTTTTTTGCTTTCGGGTTTTAATAATTGAAATAATTAGTAATATAACGTAGTATGTTGCTCCAACGTAGCCTATGTTTAAAAATAGTTCTACCCCATCTGTACGTACAGTTTCATTTTTAAGCGAAATCGTTCCAAATAATTGTTCATCAATATTTGTTTTAAGAAAATTATTATAGCTATTTGTTATTTCATTTATACGCTTGCTGTAAGTATTGTCTAACCATGCTGAATCATTTTTCATTCCTGTTAAGGTTAAGCAGATAACTAGGAGTGTAAAGAACCAAATTAAAGATGTTATTAAACTCTCTTTGTCCTTTTTTAGTGAAGATACCCATAGATAATAACAAATGGTAGTAATTGCTACGAGTGTGAATAAAATTGATTTAGATAGATAAGCAAATAACACGATTAAAACAATGCCTATATATTTTGATACAAGGTTGTTATGATTGTTAATTTGGGAAATTAGCCATGGAATTGACAGTGATAGTACGGAAATTGTACCAAAACGAAATTCATTTATATTAGAGTTAATCAAGAAAGTAATACTAAAAACAATTATGTATTCCCAAGAAAGGAGCCATAGTCTTTTATTATTGTTATCTTCTTTGTTTAGTAACATAACTAGGGGAAGCAATATGATATTAATTAAATAAATACTTGGTTTTAGAATGTCAAATCCTTTAGAATAATTATAAAGTATTATAAGCAGTGGAAGTCCTAAAACGGCTAATAGCCATGGGACTTGTTTTTTTTCAATTATTATTTGGATGGTAAATAAAACTAAAATAGCACCTTTAGTAATATATACTAAATTAGTGTTAATGCCTAGAAATGATAGTAAATCTAGTATTGGTATTAGGTATATTAGTGATAGTACTGAAGGCCTATTTTTTTTCATGGCTCTTCACCCCTTTGTTAGGAAATAGTATATTAGTTTTTAGTGCTAGGTATAAGAACACAATCATCAGAGTAATGTACATAATAAAGGCATATAATATACTACCTTGGGAGTAAAGAATAGAAGCAATAGCAAAACATATATTAATGAAGTAAATGATTGCTAGTGATTTTTTAGTTGAAAACTTCATCTTTAGTAATTGGTGATGAAGATGTTCTTTATCTGGTGTTGTAAACGGATTTTCTTTTTTTAGACTTCTTCTTATAATAGCAAATAGCACATCGATTATTGGTGTAGCTAAAATTAGTAATGGTATTAATAGTGATGTGAATGTAGCTACCTTAAAACCGTATAAAGCAGTTACTGATACCATAAGGCCTACAAAGTTACTACCTGAATCACCAATGTATATTTTAGCAGGTGGAAAATTGTAGACTAAGAAGCCAAGTAAAGAACCAATCATTAAGATGGAAATAAGAGTATCTGTGTTTCCGGCCATTCCGAGCAAGAAGGCTATAATTAAAATGGTTGCGAAATAAATGATACTTATTCCACTTGATAGGCCGTCCATTCCGTCTGATAAGTCAATGGCATTTATGATACCTAACATGAAGATGGTCGTAATAATATAATTCCATGGTGCACTGAAAGTTAGGTGAAGTCCTAAAAATGTAATATGATCAATTGTAATTTGGCCATATATCGATATTACTAAGATAGACGCTATTTGGCCTAGGAGTTGATATTTAGCACTTATCGGTTTAATGTCATCGATCAAACCAGTGAAAATGATAATCATTCCCCCAATTAAAACAGCAAGCATCTCGATTGACTTTCGGCCAAAAAGCATGTAACCAATTATAAAAGATGCAAAGACTGCTATACCCCCAATAGTTGGCATTGGGACTTTGTTTAATCTTCTTTGATTAGGATAGTCAAAGGCCCCGATGTGAAAAGCTATTTTTTTAGCTATGGGAACTAGTAATACACTACAAATAAAAGTAGTTAGTATCATTATTAATATATTAACTATATTTACTTCTAAATTCATAAAACACCTCTGCTAATATTATTATACATTAAAATTTATAAAAAAACAGAACAATCTATTGTTCTTGTTTATTTTTTTCTTTATTAAATCTTTCCCAGCATGATTCAATGGAGTTGTTTGTGACTTCTTTTTTCCTTTTTTCAAGGAACTCATCAAATGATTCTATAACTCTTGCTGGATTGCCTGCTACTACTGAATTAGGAGGAACATCCTTAGTCACTACACTTCCGGCCGCTATAACAGCATTAGGGCCAATTTTTACATTACCCAAAATAGTTGAATTGCACCCTATAAAAACGTTGTCCATAATCTCAATCGGATACTGTAAATATTGGTAATCTCCTTTACCTAAACTTTTTAAGCCAAGATGAAAGACATCATGGTTTACAAATGTAACGTTACTTGTTACAACAATATTATTATGAAATTTTATTAGTTTGGGGTCACTGGGTATTATTCTTGGTTGAAAGAAAACATTCTCACCCATACTGTAAAAAATATTTTTTTCTTTTAAGTATTTATTTCGGGAATCACTATTAATCATTAAAGCTAATCTGATGCGTTTTAATTGATTCTTGGTCCAGGATTTCATCTTTCACCGCTCCTTTATTAATGCCACTTAAGAGGCTTAAATATGTTGTGACCATAGGACTTAATAAAACATGGCCACTTAAATTAGATATTGTTAATAGGAGAATTAAACTAAATTTTGAAGTGTTTTTAAGTTTAATTCTTTTTAATACTATCGTCATTATTATGATATAACTAATTAAGCCTAATATTCCAGTATGGAAAAAGATATCAAAAATATCTATTTCAACATATTGCTCTATTTTTTTCATACCAAATATTTTTTCTTCTGGGCTTGAATTTTTATATTCTTCATAATTATCTTCTAGAAAGCTTAGGCGATTGCTAAATATTATGTGATTTAAGGTGTCATATGAGAAAACTTCTTCGGGTGTATCAATTCCGTAGTATGATAGTGAGGTTGTAATATTTTTATATAAAGATACTCTAGGCATTAAAATACATAACGAACTAATTAGAGTAATAATTAATAAAATGCTAACTTTTATGTGCCTTTTTAAATATTTTATAATATACTCTTTATATTTGTGGATAAAGTATATGATAATTATTATTAATGCCAAATATAATGTTTTAGTTGTTAAGATTGTACTTATTAAGATGATTGTTAAGATTGTTATTATTAAATAAATAGATTTTTTAGATTTAATATATTCAATACTAAGAGGAATCAATAAAATGAAGATGTTAACTATTTCATTACCAACGTAGAAGAATGATAAATATAGATCTTTATTTGGGTATATTTCACTTATATTATGGCCCAAGTTAAATGGATATGGTAACAAGTATAGGATACTAAATATGATAAAATATCTACAGTATATTCTTCTATTAATGTATTTGTTTTGGTATACATAGAAGAAATATAATAGAACTGGAAAATAAAATATTTTTATTAACGTGCTAATAGTGTGTGTGCCAATAAGCGCAATGTGGATTAGCGAATATATTAAAATTAACCCAAAGATTATATATGTCTCTTTTTGATTTTTATTATGAGTTAGTATGTAAATACTGCTGCCTAATAATAAACAGCCTTTAATTATGGTTCCGATGCTTGTGTAATTATTCCAAGTAGCAATGGAAGTAATAAAATCTATGATTGGAAATAGCAACAGAAAGTAATAAAATTTCTTTTTCATATCTATTCACGTTTTAATTATAACATGATTTTGTTATAATCTGCAACTTTCACAAAAAAAGAAGAAAAAAACTATTTTGATTTTTTCTTCTTTTTACCATCATTTAGAATATCAAACATTGTATCATCTTCTATATTTTCTTGTTTTTCTTCTATAACTATATCATTCTTTTTTTTGGATTTTGTTTTTTTCTCTTTTGATGGTTTTGGCTCTATCTCTTTTGTTTCTGGTTCTTCTATTATTTTTTCAATAGTTTCTTTTTTTTCTTTTATTTTTTTCTCTTTTTTAGGTCTTTTAATAACCATAATTATCAATACTAAAGCAAATAGAGCAATTATTCCCATTAATATGTACATAACTTCTTTGTATTTATTTATCTCTTCTAAATAACTTTTCTCTAGAGAATCATGATATAAAATAAAAGTCTTTGTATCAACATCATATGTGTAGTAATTTTCTTTACCAGTTATTAAATCTTTAGCGTATATTACAATTAAATTGTTATCTTTGTTATGCTTTAAGCATTCATAGTTTTCACTATTAATTGTGATACTATCTTTATGAAAGTTTTCTTTTTCTTCTTTTAAAGGCAAGATATAAAGTCTAGATCTTTCTGATTTTGTATAATTAAATAATTGATATGTTTTATTATCGCTATCATATGAAGCAAATACTTTATTGCCTTTTTCATCTTTAATACCTACTAAGGTGATGTTTATTGTTTTATTTAAATAAACAGGTATTTCAAATTCATTAATCTTTATTGTTGATGATTCAAAGCCATCTGGAGCAGCTAAATCCTTTAAGTTTTTCATTATGGTATATGATTTGTCATTTAGTTTTACAGTAATTGGATTATCATCTTTAACAATAACATTTATTTTGTATGTTCTTGATACTCCTGTTTCACTTGTTACGGTTATTTCAATATTGTTTGATCCTTCAGTTACTTCATGCTCTCCTACTCCTGTAGGGTCTTGAGCATATCCGCTTGCTTTTGAAGCTTTGATATTAACTTTATCAACACTTGATGGTACTTCTGTAGTATATTCTAGGGTTTCAGCGTTAAAGGAAGGGGTTAAATCATATCCTTCTATTTCTAAGCTTGATAATAAATTATTTGAATCTGGATCTCTTGGTTTTACAACTGTTACTGTTGTACCTGTTGAGACATTATGGGTTGAACCATCTTGAGTTGTGTAATCGCCTGTTACGGTAAAACCTATTTGGCCTAAATCAGAGGCATAACAATCCACTGATAGGGTTTTATTAGTATTTCGTCCAGTTCCTGAGTCACCCACATCTCTAATACTACAATTGTTGTTTGTAGATCCTCCTCCTATTGCTGTAATATTCCAAGCTGCAACATCGTTTAGATAGACATAGAATCTTACATAACTTCCTTTTGTTACCTGTGAATATCCTCTTCCTGCTGTTACTGAACTAGCATTTACCCCAATCGGAATAATAGTCATTAGTGATATTGCTAGAAATAATCTTTTTATTCTTTTATTCATATTACCTCCTATGATTGGTCAATAGTTGTTTGACCTAATATTTGTTGTCTTAATTTTAGTAAATCGCCTGAATTAATACTTCCTGATAAAGTTTTAACATGGGCTGCTTCTAGATATGCACCGTCAAGTCTTATTTGACCGAGCATTTGCTGACGCATTTTTAGAATATCGCCTGAATTAATAGTGCCGTCGCCATTTAAGTCGCCATAGATAACAGCTGTTAGTTTTTCGCCAGATGTAAAATTTAATGTGTAGCCTGTAGAAATTGTAGCGTTAGTATCTGCTTTATTACCCTTGGCATCTTTAATGGTTATATTTTTATTGGAAATAGATGATACTTTTGTACCAACCTTAAAATTTGTAACATATGAATTCTTTTGATTTAAATTCATACTTTTTAAAGTTGCAGCAAGCGATGAATTAGTGCTTGTATTTTCTGTAGTTGTTGGTTTAGGTTCTTCTTGTGACTGATTATTAGTTGGTGTTGGGTTTTGATTATTATTAGTATTAGTTGTATTTGAAACTGGTACTACAGGACTACCACCAATATTTCCAACGTATGTGCCCTCACTATTTCTTGCAGCACCAGAAGAGGCATAGACAATACCCGCTTTAGCTGGATTTGGTTCACTCGAATAAGCACCAATGTTAAAGAAGTTATAAAAACCTATATAAGTTATACCATTATACTCGATTTGTTCACCAGTAGTTGTAAATGAACCTTTTGGACCAACTTCTTGTTTGGATAATGATGCTAAGTATATTGGGCTTACGTTGAAGGCTTTGCCTGCTTCTAAAAATATTTTAGAATACGCTTCATGATCTATTGGGTCTGTCCCTTCCATAAATGTTCCTTTTAAAACACTTTTTACGGTTTGTTCAGTATAGTTATTACTATAACTTAAGTCTTCAAACATTAAAATACTATCTTCCTCTAGGAAGTTTCTAGGATCTAAGAAGTACCCCACTGTCTGGTCGTTTGCAATATACCAATTCTTTTCAGTTTCATAGTTTGGTACTTCACGACATGCTGTACATGTATAGTATACAGATGAAGTATACTTTTCGCGAGCAATGGATGTGTTGAAGTCTAAGTTTGTTTTTAGTGATTGAAAAGTCCAATTAGGGTGAGCCTCATGAATAACTCTTAACCATCTTTTATATGTTTCGTCAAAACCTTGTTTATTTAATTCAGCTTCAAAAGCTTGATCTTTTACGGTAGATGTTCCGCCTTGTTCTTCACCGTATACTGGGTGAGATGTTTTGGCTGGCATATTATTGAATATTGGGATTGTAAAATGTAGTGGTAAGGAAAGCAAATTATTTTCTTTATAAGATTTGTAGGCATTAGCAGCTTCTGAGTATGGGGCTGAAATATTTGCCATATATTGATGTGTGTATACATTGTAATAAGCATTTGGATTAACATTAAATTTCTTTAGGTAACTTGTGTTTTGGCCTGAACTAATGTAGCCATCTGCAACAAATTCTGCTCCACCATAAATTGCTTTTTTAGGACTAGTCCATGGCCTGTTGTATGAAGATTTGGCAATGCCAGTTTTAGTAAATGTTGAGCAGATATATCCTTCTTTATTGTCAACTTTAACTTTATACCAGCCATTTGCACAGCCATCGCCATTATATTTTTCGTTGGATAAGAGAGTTAGGGCTGTGTTGTCATTTAATTCCATAATATAGTTATAATTAGTTCCTGCTCCACTTCTTAATCTGACTTGATTACCGGATACATAAATTGTTGTACTAGCGTTAACTACCTGGATACTAGATAGTAAACTAATTAATAATAATGATTTTTTTAGATGTTTTTTTAGTTTCATATCTAGTCTCCTTTCTAAAACAATTATATCATTTATGGTATACTATGTTAATAATTCTTTATATTTTTTATGTAAATAAACTATCAAATATTGAGTATTTTTATATTTGTGGTATAATATTAAAAGTTATAAAGAATGGAAAGGAATTAACTTATGAAAGTATTTTTTCGCAAATTGCATAAAATTCCGTTGATATTGAGAATTTTGTTTTTAGGAACAGTTATTTTTTATGGAGTTGCTTATTTTTTTATTTTTAAAAGTTTACTATCTTTAACTGGAATAGAAAATTTTATTAGATATTTATTAATTGTATTATTTGGCTTCTATTATTTGTTCTATATTCTCCTTGGATTATTGAAGTTGTTTAAGAAAAAGAAGGTATCTTTTATTGTTGTTACATTTATTACTTTAATTATGGCTGGTGGATTCGTCTTTGCTTCAAGTTATATTGATAAATTTTATGGAATGATTGATAAGGTTACTGCCAAAGAAACTAGTACTTATACAAGTGTCTTATTAACAATGAAGGAAAACGATTTTTCTAGTAGTAGTAAAATTGGAATGATAACAGATGAAAAAGATAGAACTGGTTATATACTTCCTTGGGAATTAATTAATAGTAAGAAACTTGGAAATGAAATAATGTATTATGCTGATTATGGGAAGTTATTAGAAGCTTTTTATAATGGTGAAGTGGATGCTATATTTATTTCTAAAGACTACTCTATTACAGCAAAAGTTTATGGCGAAGAAAAGTATCAAAATATAGTGGCAGAAACGAAAATTGTTGATGAAATATCAAAAGAAATGAAGACTGAAGAAAGTGAGTTATTAGTTTCTACTAAAAGTTTAACTGAACCATTTACAATGCTAGTTTTAGGTGTTGACTCTGACAATGATACTTTAGATGCTAATGCCGCGTTTAATGGCGATACTTTAATAATGGTAACGTTTAATCCAAAAACTTTAACCGCAACTATGCTTAGTGTACCTAGAGATATGTATGTTCCTATCATATCTGGTTATGGAAGAACAATTGGTTATAATAAAATAAATTCTTCTGCTGCTTATGGTACTGCAAGTTCTATTAATACAATGCAAGCTTTAACTGATATTCATATTGATTATTTTGTTAAAGTAAACTTCCATGGAGTTATTGATTTAGTTAATGCACTTGGAGGAATAGATGTAGATGTTGAAGCTCCTGATTATCAATATTATATTTCTAAATGGGGCGAAGGAGTTTTATGTGAAAGTGATGCAAACCGTACTTATATTAATCCTGTTTGTATGAATACAGGAATGCAACATTTAAATGGTGAACAAGCT
Source organism: uncultured Erysipelotrichaceae bacterium (assembly GCA_902766135.1). Classification (GTDB taxonomy): domain Bacteria; phylum Bacillota_I; class Bacilli_A; order RF39; family UBA660; genus Ventrenecus. Next base: position 3,873 of record CACXCK010000096.1, on the reverse strand, counting down.
TTAGGTTATGCGAGAAATAGATATGGCTTCTTAGAAGGTGATATTGCAAGAAATAGGCACCAACAACAAATAATTGAAGCTGTTGCTGCGAAGTTACTTAAAACTTCTAATTTAGGTTCATTTGAATCACTACTTAGTGCGATAAGTAGTAATATTGCTACGAATATGAGTACATCTCAAATATTATCATTTTATCAATCCATTAAGGGTATGCTTGTTCAAGCTTTGAATGGTGAAGATTTTATTAAAATTCAAAAGACACAGTTAACGTATTATAGTTTTAAAAATCAATATGGATTGGATTGTTTAGGTTATTATAATGGTAGTTTGGAAGCTATTAAAACGGCTATGAAAGAAAACTTAGGACTTTTAGAAGTTAAGACTATTAAATCATTTAGTTATGATTATTCTGATGACTATGATAAAGCTTCTGGAATAATTGGTAAAGGAATTTATTCTGGTGGTAAATCATATGAATATAAACCTCCTAAAGAAGAAGTAAAAGAAGAGGATGAGGATGAAGAAACAACTAAGAAAGAGGATGAAGAAGAGGATGATGAAGAGACTACAAAACCTACAACTCCAGTTACACCTACTACTCCTAAAGATGATGATAAAACTGAGACACCTACAACACCTTCCACTCCAACTACTCCTAGTGAGCCTGAGGAGGAGACAACTCCAACGACTCCTTCAACACCAACTGAGCCTGCTACTGGAGGCAATGAAAGTGAAGGACCATCAATTAGTGATGAATTAGGTGAATAAAAAAATTAGGTATGTGAATGCCTAATTTTTTTCTATGTATTGTTTAATTGATTCGCTTGCTTTAGCATTTAAATCCATGCTAGCAAATTTTTTTTCTTTCCATAAAGGGTATGCTGCACAACCAATCATTGCAGCATTATCAGTACAATAAGTAAACTCTGGAACATGGAAGGTTACACCTTTAATCTTGCATAACTCTTTTAATTTGTTTCTTAAGTATTTATTGGCTGATACACCTCCTGATAGTAAAAAATGTTTAATACCTGTATTATCAATGGCAAGTGATACTTTTCTTACTAGTTCGTCAACGGCTGTTGTTTGAAACGAACAAGCTAAGTCTTCTTTGTTGATGGTATTTCCTCTTTGCTTTTCGTTATGAACTAAATTAATTATATAACTCTTTAGACCACTATAACTAAAGTTATATGTATTATCATTCATTGGTATAGGCAATTTATAGCTATTTTGGCCTTTTAGAGCCATTTTTTCAATATTTGGCCCTCCTGGATATGGCATGTCTAAAACACGCGCTATCTTGTCAAAAACCTCCCCTATGGAGTCATCTATGCTGCTTCCTAATATTTTCATATCTGTTTCGCTTTCCATTACTAGTAAATCAGTATGTCCACCACTTACTGTAAGAGCAAGGCTTGGATATTCTATTTCGTAATCAATTCTATTGGCAAGGATGTGGCCCATTGTATGATTAACAGCTATTAGTGGTTTGTTATAGACTAAGCATAGTGTTTTAGCAAATTCAACACCAACTAGTAGGCTGCCAAGAAGGCCTGGAGCGTAAGTAACTGCTATAGCATCTATTCGATCCATATCTACACTTGATTTTCTTAATGTATCTTCTAGTACCATAGTGATATTTTCAGCATGCATACGTGATGCTATTTCAGGTACTACTCCCCCAAAGTTGGCATGGGTATCCATTTGGGTTAAAATCGTTAATGAATCAACTTCTTGACCATTTTTTATAATGGCTATAGATGTCTCATCACATGAAGTTTCAATTGCTAATATGTAAACATCATTCACTATTATTCACCCTTTCCATAATGTAAGCATCCTTACCATGATAATATTTTTTTCTTGTATTAATTATATTAAAGTTAAATTTTTGGTATAAATTAATTGCTTTTATGTTATCCTCTTCTACTTCTAACATAATTTTTTGATTAATTTTACTATTACTAATCATATAATCTAGGAGAATGGAAGCTATATGACTCTGGCGATATTCTTCTTTGACATAAATGTCATAAATATCTATAATGTCTTCTGTTACTGAAAAACTTAAGAAGCCTTTAATAATATCATTTTCTTTATATATTAATATTTTAAAGTAATTAGTATTAAGTAAATCTTCTAATTTATTTGTTTTCCTGTAGTTTTGATGGAGTTTTTCACCCATTTTATATATTTCATTTAAATCATTTATTTTAGCTTCAGCAATCATTTTAAAGCCTCTATTTTTTTGACATATAAGGGATTTACTGAATGGGGGTTCTCACTTTTTTTATCTTTGATTATTAAAGGGATTCTATCTACTAGTAATTCATTTTCCATAACATAACTATTTATTTTAGACCATTCATTATATTCTTTAATAGTTAGATAAAAATAATCCTTTAACTCATTGTTAATAATATGCGCACCATAGAAGCCATTTTTCTCTTCTTGAAGTATGTATTCTGATGCCATTTTGGGGTCATAACAAGCTTCAAGGGATGTTAGTGACTTAATAGGGATATTAAGAGTATACGCGAGTGTTTTAGCAACTGTAACTCCCAATCTTATTCCAGTAAATGAACCTGGCCCTACGATAGCAATGATTTCATTTATATCATGAACACTCATTTTATTTTTTTCTAACAAAGATATTAAAAGAGGCATAAATATCTCTGAGTGGTTTTTAGTATCATTTTTTGAAATCATATCTAATACTTTGTCATCTTTGTAAATTATTATTGTTAATTTGTCGTTATGTGTATCTAATAGTAGTGAAATCAATAGTATCACCCTTTCATTCTTATGTAGTATAACTAGATATTATTTTTTTGTCAAATAAAAAAACTCTATCTCTAGAGTTATTATAACACTGAATTAACTATATCTTCATATATTTTACCGTGTGGCTCAAAAACTAAAACACGAGTATTTTCATTTATAATTTTAAAAGTAATGTCTAAGCGTTCTTCTGGGAGATTACCTTCTAATAATTCTGCCCATTCGATTATGCTTACTCCACCTTTATTAAAATATTCACTAATATCAACATTTATTTCACCGTTTTCTAAACGATAAACATCCATATGGTATAGTGGTAGTTCGCCATCCGTATATTCTTTTACTATACTAAATGTTGGAGATGTAATTGTTTCATTAATACCAAGAGCTTGAGCAAAACCCTTAGTAAAAACAGTTTTCCCACTTCCTAAGTCGCCATTTAGACAGATGACCATATTTGGAAATTTTTCACTTTCGATATTCTGCGCTAACTCAAGTGTATCCATTTCGTCTTTTGATGTATATTTAAAATCCATTTCTATCACCTATTATAATTTTAATATATGGAATAACTATTTGCAAGATTTTAAATATTTTTGGACTTAATTTGACATATTCTCACAAATTAGTATTTTTATATCTATTTTTAAGCAAAAAAAAAGTAGGCAACTTCCTATCTTAGCTTACACTATTTTCGGCGTTCTAGTGCTTAACTTCTGTGTTCGGGATGGGAACAGGTGTGTCCACTAGGCTATCGTCACCTACAAAGGATTTTGTCCTTTAAAAACAAGATAATGTATACTCAATCAATAAATATAAGTTAAATCCTCGAATTATTAGTACTAGTCAGCTCAACGTATTACTACGCTTCCACCTCTAGCCTATCAACGTTGTAGTCTTCAACGATTCTTACTTCACGAGGAATGGGAAAATTCATCTTGGAGGAGGCTTCTCGCTTAGATGCTTTCAGCGATTATCCCGTCCATACATAGCTACTCTGCGCTGCAACTGGCGTTACAACAGATACACCAGAGGTATGTCCATTCCGGTCCTCTCGTACTAGGAACAGCTCTCCTCAATTTTCCTACG
>CACXCK010000095.1 GCA_902766135.1 uncultured Erysipelotrichaceae bacterium | reverse complement strand
TAGCATTTGAAAAAAATAATATTAATGAATTATCTGATATGGTTCCACTTGATAGAATTGGTGCAATTAAAGTATTTAAGGAAGCAGGTTTTATACATACAGATAAAGAAGTAATAGAAAAAGTATTTGATAAAGATACTGTTGTTAAACAATTATTAATAACTAGAGATATGTATTTTAAAAAGTAAATGGTTTAATTAATTCATCTTTTTTCTTTATACGATGAAAACTTTACTAATTTGACAAAATATGGTATAATATGTGGTACTTTTAAGGGGGGATTTTGTCATGCGTAATAAGAAAGATGTTGAAATATTAAAAAAATTAAATTCTGTATATCATTCTGTTCAGTATTTAAATGTTTCTAAAGAAGAATTTGATAAAATTACTTTCGAAGAAATAGATAAATCAATAGAAGAATATGATTATAAAGAACCATATGAAGAATATATGAAAAAAAAGGTAGTAGAGAGATTGTCTAGTAAGATTAGTAATCTTTTAGAAGATGAGGGATCTTTTATAGAAACTATGAATCTGTTTATTCAAGCAAAGATGCAAGTTACTGATAATAAACGAGATGCTTTAAGACAATTTGGGATGATGGATAAATTCTTAAAAAAATATAATTGTATTCCATCTATTGATGTGATTGTTGAATTGTTACAAAAAAATAATATATTCTTATCTATGTGTGAATTAATAGTAGGAGAATATCATCAACAAATTGTTACTGGAAAAGCATCTGATATATTTCATAATTCTTTTTTGATTTCTTCTATTAATGCTTATTGTTTATTAAATCATATTGATATTGTTGAAAGTGAAGAGGTGGAACAATCTACATCTGATTTGATAAGTTCTTTTTTTAAAGAGATTGCTAAGATGCCTTTATTAAGTGCTGAAGAAGAGGTGAAATTAGCTAAACATATTAAAGATAATCCAGATGATATGGAAGCTTATCATTTATTCATAGAGAGTAATTTAGGATTAGTAGTTAGAGTTGCGAAAAGATATTTAGGTAGAGGATTAGAATTTCAAGACTTAATACAAGAAGGAAATGTTGGCTTACTTATTGCTTTACAAAAATTTGATTATACGAAAGGATTTCGTTTTTCTACTTATGCAACGTATTGGATTCGTCAAATAATCTCTCACGCTTTAGCATTTTCCGCTAGAAATATTCGTATGCCATCTTATGTGCATGAAAATATATATAGTTTTCGAAAAAAAGTAGATGAACTTAGAAATCAACTAAATCGTATGCCAACTATGAAAGAAATAGCTGATTATTGTGAATTATCTGTTTCTATGGCTGAAGAGCTTTATTATTATCAATTTGATACTATTAGTATAAATCAAGGTATTGGAGAAGATGATGATCTTTCTTTGGAGGATACAATTGCTAGTGATGAACAATTAGAAGATGAGGTTATGATAAATTTATTAAAAGAAGAGATGAATCATTTATTTGAACAATGTAATTTATCTGAAAGGGAAATAAATGTATTAACTCTTCGTTATGGGCTTAATGGTCAAGAACCAGTAACTTTAGATTTAATTGGTAAGTCTTATGGGATTACAAGAGAAAGAGTTCGTCAAATAGAAGCAAAAGCTATTAGAAAATTGAGAAATTCAAAATATATAAAGAATTTTGCTGTATATATGGATAATCCAGAAAGATCATTAAGGACACTTGAGCATTCTAGGGATAAGTTTTCTGATAGTTCTTACTTTTTTAAAAGTTATAGAAAATTATATTAGTAAAAGATATACTTTCGATTGAAAGTATATTTTTTGTAAAGAAAATGTAAATTGTTAAAAATAGTTTGATTTATTCTTTACAAAAAACTAACTTTTGAGTAATATTAGAGTAGGTAGTGGTTGAATGTGGTGAAAAGTGGGGGATGAATATGTTTATAGGAGAATATCATCATACGATTGATGAAAAAGGAAGAATCATTATTCCTGCTAAGTTTCGAGAAGAGCTTGGCACTAAATTTATTGTAACAAGAGGAATTGAGAATTGCCTTTTTATCTATTCCATGGAGAACTGGGCTAAGATTACCGATAAACTAAGTTCATTGCCTTTCACTCATAAAGATGCGAGAACTTTTAATCGTTTCTTTATGTCAGGCGCTACGGAGGTAGAATTCGATAAACAGGGAAGAATTAATATCGCAACTCCTTTGATTCATTATGCGAATCTTAATAAAGATTGTGTTGTTATCGGAACCGGTGATCGTTTAGAAATATGGTCACAAGAATCATGGGATGGTTTCTTCGATTCTACCAAAGAAAATATGTCAGACATAGCCGAAAATTTATTTAACGAGAGTGTGAGCTTATGATGGAAAAACATATTAGTGTATTACTAAATGAATCTATTTCCTCCCTAAATTTAAAAGAAAATAGCATCATAGTTGACGCTACATTAGGTTATGGTGGGCATAGTAGTTACATCTTGGATAGAATAAAAAAGGGTTATTTATTCGCCTTTGACCAAGATAGTGAAGCAATTCGGCATAGTACCGATCGTCTCTCTAAG